>JBMZNW010000070.1:228-9269 GCA_049619915.1 Gammaproteobacteria bacterium | reverse complement strand
ATTTTAGTGGTCTCGTATTAGCTGAAGCAGTCTTGTCATATATTAATATCGGCGTCGATCCGAGTATGTACAGTTGGGGCAATATGATTAATAGCGCGCGCTTGGAAATTGCACGTGACCCTGTAGTCTGGTGGTCATTAGCCGCAGCTTTTATTTTTATGTTTGTACTTGTACTTGCTGCCAATTTATTTTCTGATGCTGTTCGTGATGCATTTGATCCAAGATTACGCGGGGAAGTTTAATTATGACAATAGTAGAACTCCCAAAAGACAGACAGCCCGAAATAAAAGTCGTAGCGATGCCGAAAGATACTAATCCCGGCGGGAGTATTTTTGGTGGTTGGATAATGTCGCAAATTGATGTTGCCGCAGGTGTCACCGCGTTGGCACGAGCAAAAGGCAGGGTGGTTACTGTCGCTGTTAATTCAATGGAGTTTCATGAGCCTGTTTTTGTCGGTGATATTATTAGTTGCTATACAGACATTATTAAAACGGGGAATACTTCTATAACAATTAAAGTGGAAGTCTTTGCTGAAAGAAACCCATCGAATATAGAAACGGTTAAAGTTACGGAAGCAGAATTAACTTATGTTGCCTTGGATGAAAATCGAAAACCACGACAATTACCGGATTTGGATACGGAATAGTTATGTCTGAAATATTACTCGAAGTTAAGAATTTAATAACCTCTGTTGGAACAAACGACAATGCAGTAAACGTTGTTGATGATGTCAGCTTTAGTATCAACAAAGGAGAAACGTTTGTTCTATTAGGTGAGTCCGGCAGTGGCAAGTCTATGAGCGCGTTATCCGTTATGCGATTGCTTCCCGCTGCATTGAGAATAAATGGTGGTAGTGTTGTATTAAATGGACAGAACTTATTTGAACTACCGGAAAGTAAAATGCGCGATATTCGTGGCGCACAAATCGGCATGATATTCCAGGAACCACAAACATCATTAAACCCGGTATTAACCGCAGGACAACAAATTAGCGAAACATTATTCAGACATCAAAAGCTATCAAAACAGCAATGTATTAAACGCAGTATTGAATTACTTGATGCCGTCGGTATTCCTGAGCCAGATAGACGCATTAATGAATACCCGCATCAATTTTCCGGTGGTATGAAGCAACGTATTATGATTGCCATAGCATTAGCAGGCGAACCTGATTTATTAATTGCTGATGAACCGACAACGGCATTGGATGTAACCATTCAGGCACAAGTGCTAGATTTATTATTAAAGCTACAAAAAGACAATAATATGTCTATTCTTTTTATCACGCACGATTTAGGTGTAACAGCGCAAATGGCAGATCATGTTGCAGTTATGCGTCAGGGAAAAATTGTCGAAGCAAAAGACAAAACCAGTTTGTTTGAAAAGCCAGAACATCCATATACTCTACAGTTATTTGATGCGATCCCCAGTTGGGATAAACGACAAGCAGAAGCGAATGATGCAGAGTTTGAACGTAAAGACGAAGACTGTTTATTAAAAGTACGTGATTTAAAAGTACATTATCCTATTCGCAAAGGTTTGTTCAAGAAAGTAGTCGGACATGTTAAAGCAGTAGATGGTGTCACATTGGATGTCCATGCTGGCGAAACAGTTGCAGTAGTTGGCGAATCCGGTAGCGGTAAAACAACAATGGGTAAAGGTATATTACGTTTACTGCAAACAACAGATGGTGAAGTCTTATACGAAGGCAATGACTTAAGTGAGCTTGATGCAGAAGCGTTAAGAAAAAAACGTTCAGAAATACAAATTGTTTTTCAAGATCCGTATTCATCAATGAATCCAAGAATGATGATCAGAGATATCATTCAGGAAGGCATGCTGGCGCAAGGAATAGGCCAGACGCAACAAGAACGCGATCAAATGACGATAGAGTTATTATTGCAGGTCGGCTTACTAGAAGAACACTTATTACGTTATCCGCATGAGTTTTCTGGTGGGCAACGCCAACGTATCTGTATAGCCCGCGCATTAGCGGTAAAACCGAAATTAATTATTTGTGATGAGCCGACCAGCGCATTAGATGTATCTGTGCAAGCACAAATACTAGAATTATTACGAGACTTACAAAAACAACATCAATTGGGTTATTTGTTCATTACACATAACATCAGCGTAGTTGAGTATATCGCGCACTATGTTGCAGTGATGTACCAAGGCAAGATAGTAGAGCAGGGGAAAGTCGAACAGGTATTAATGAATCCTGAAAATGACTATACCAAACAATTACTTTCAGCTGTGCCACGCATTAATATGGTGACAGCATAAAATTAAATAATTTATATAGGTAAGATTTAAAGCAGATGGAAATTTCATTTGGCGATACTGTAAAAGTATTAAGTACAGAACAAACAGAAGAAGCAGGCTTAGCCGGTAAAACAGGCGAAGTACTTGGTGAAACCAGCCCTTCATCAACAGGCGTGACTTACTTCGGTGATGCAAAAGATGATTATGTCGTTAACGTCGAATTTCTAGATATTAATGAAGAATACTGGTTTACACCTGACCTATTAGAAATTGTTTCTGATAATAGTAACGAAGAAATCACAGCGCAATCTAAAACTGTACAACAAAAAAAATGGTGGCAGGTTTGGAAGTAAGCGTTACTTTTTTGAATTAAAGCTTTTTAATACAATAGCCTTTATTATTTAAATATCTATTTCTAGGTATTTAGGGATATCAGCTATATCTCAAATGGACTTATACATATTAACTAAAACGATACATATCTTAAGTTCAACAATTCTGTTTGGAACAGGGATTGGTATTGCTTTTTTCATGTTCCGTTCCATGTCCACTGACAATCTTCAGGAAAAATATTACGCTGCCAGAAATACTGTATTAGCCGACAGTATTTTTACCTTGCCAGCAGTGATCATACAGCCTATATCTGGCATCGCACTCATTAACATGGTTGGTTATGACTGGACTGATTTTTGGCTTCTTACAGCATATGTTTTATATGTAGTAATTGGTCTTTGTTGGATTCCTGTTGTGTGGATTCAAATTCAACTTAAAAATATGTTAAGTGATGCAATAAATAATGATACGGCTTTGCCAGCCAGATATGACAAACTTTCAAGGATTTGGTTTTTTCTAGGTTGGCCTGCCTTTGCAGGGTTGATATTTATATTTTACCTAATGATTTCAAAGCCAGCATGAATGACATCGGTTTAAAAGAAGGTGTTTGGTTTATTTACGATGGTGAATGTCCAATTTGTACACATGCCGCTCATGCTCTTCGTATAAAAGAAGAGTACGGTGTTATTCATTTAGTAAATGCCAGAGAAAATAGTAGTAATCCGCTAGTTATGGAAATTAATAAACGCGGCCTTGATCTAGATGATGGCATGGTCATTATTTCTGGAGAAGAATATTTTCATGGCAAAGAAGCATTGAAATTTATGGCTCGTTATGGAGAACAGAAAAATGTATTCATGGTTTTTTGCAAAAATTTATTTTGGTCAGATAACTTATCAGGGTTGATGTATCCATGGATGCGTGCCACTCGTAATTGGCTACTTTATCGGAAAGGCGCAACGCGTATAGATAATCTTGAGTTAAAATCTAAACCTATATTTAGTTCAGTTTTTGGTAAAGAATGGGATAGCTTACCAACAGTTTTTAAAAAACATTATGCAAACCGACCATATACTGAGGATGAAACAGTTGTATCAGGTGCTTTAGATGTTATGAGTAAAGCCCCGTTAACATGGGTTTCTCCTATTATGGAGCTACTAGGGCAAATACCAATACGTAATGAAAACGATGTGCCTGTAACGGTGAGATTTCAAAGTGATAGAAACACCAAGGCGTTTTCTTTTAATCGCACTTTTAATTTCAAAGATGCTCGACCTTACACTTTTTATTCACGCATGTTGCAAATCAGTAATGATGAGGTTATCGAGCTGATGCGTTTTGGCTTTGGTTGGAAGATGCGTTATTCGTGGAATGGAGAAAAGGTTATTTTGTCTCATCGCGGCTATGCAATTCAATTGTTTGGTTACTTTATACCTTTGCCTTTAACTATTTTAATGGGGAAAGGGTACGCTGAAGAATCAGCTGTAGATGACACAACATTCGATATGATGACGCATATAACTCACCCACTCTGGGGGAAAATATATGAATATAAAGGCCGGTTCGAGGTAATAAGTTGAAGCGCGTTTTGATTATTGGCGGCTATGGTAACTTTGGTCGTTTTATTACAGAGCGTTTGGCAAAAGAAGAAAGCCTAAAAATAATTGTTGCGGGTCGTTCAATTGAAAAAGCACAAGATTTTGTCGGAAATGTAAATGCCGTTAACAAATTAGAAACAGTTGCCTTGGATATTAACCATAGTTTAGCTAGAAGTTTATCTCAGATTAAGCCTGATATAGTTATTCATACTTCTGGCCCATTTCAGTCTCAAGGATACGACGTCGCAAACGTGTGTATAGAATGTGGTGCTCATTATATTGATATAGCAGATGGACGTGATTTTGTTGCGGGTATCGACTCTCTCGATAAAAAGGCGAAAGAGGCTGGAGTATTAGTCGTCAGCGGGGCAAGCTCAGTACCATGTCTAACTTCTGCTTTAATTGATCATTATAGAGAGGAATTTGAAATATTAGAGAGTGTTGACTATGGGATTACAACAGCACAAAAAACAACAAGAGGGTTAGCAACAACCGCTGCAATCTTAAGTTATACAGGAAAGCCTTTTAAAACCATTATTGATAGTGAAAACACAACGATATATGGATGGCAGAACCTAAGAGCAAGAAAATATACAAAGTTAGGTTGGCGGTTACTTGGAAGTTGTAATGTTCCTGATTTAGAAATTTTTCCGAAGCATTACCCTGAATTAAAGACCATACGTTTTTATGCTGGATTGGAGTTGCCCTTTATTCATATAACTTTATGGTTTTTTTCTTGGCTTGTGCGCTTGCGTATTATTAAACAATTAGAAAAGAGCGCATCTCTTTTATTAAAACTATCATTTTTGTTTGATTGGTTAGGTACTGCTAACAGTGGTTTCCATATGGCTTTGTCAGGAATAGGAAAAAATGGGATAAAAAAAGTCGTTAATTTTGAGCTAATTGCCAAAAGTGGAGATGGTCCATATATACCTTGTATGCCTGCAATTATATTGTGTAAGAAACTAGCTGTTGGTGAAATATCGAATGTTGGAGCACAGTCATGTATAGGTATAATCACAAAAGATGAATATTTAAATGCATTAAGCAATCTAAATATAACTTGGACTACAGATTAATTTTACTTTGGACTTAAAGTGCTCACTAAAAAATATGTCTTGAAATCGCGCTATCAGATTAACAAGCGATACCCTTGAAATTATACTTGAGTGTAATTATATTGTAGTTATACTTAATTAATGGATAAGTTAAAGTTTAGCTGGGATGCTCGTAAAAACACCTTAAATAAAAAGAAGCATGGTGTTTCTTTTGATGAGGCAAAATCAGTTTTCCTGGATGACTATGCAAGATTGATATCTGACCCGGAACATTCAGATGACGAAGAGAGGTATATTCTTCTTGGGTATAGCCGTGAATCACGGCTCTTGATAGTGTGTCATTGCTATTTAGAAACAAATGACACAATACGAATAATTTCAGCAAGGAAAGCGGAGAAGTCTGAACGTAAAACTTATGAAGGTTTTAGATATGAAAGATAAATATGATTTTTCCAAATCAGTAAAAAATCCCTATGCAAAAAGACTTAAGAAACAAATAACCATTCGTCTTGATGAGGATACTATTGGTTATTTTAAATCTTTAGCAGAAGAAAAAGGTATCCCTTATCAGAGTCTTATTAATTTGTATTTACGTGATTGTGCTGAAACAAATAGAAAACCAAAAGTTAAGTGGGCATAGGCCATATGCAGGTTTTTCAAATATGACTTTCATCGTTATTCGTAATATGTAAAGTTGTAAAACTCGTTTAGCAAAAGATTATGCATAGTAAAAATATCGGTCTAATAATCGGGCCTGTTCTATTCTTTTTATTATTACTAATCCCATCATCAGAACAATTATCACAAAACGCAGTTTATGTACTTGCTATAGCTGCATTAATGGCGACATGGTGGATAACTGAAGCGATACCTATCCCAGCTACGGCTATGCTACCTATATTCTTATTTCCAGTTCTGGGTGTGATGAATGGTAGCGAAGTTACACAAGCTTATGCGCATCATCTGATTTATTTATTCCTCGGTGGTTTTCTTGTCGCCGTTACTATAGAAAAGTGGAATCTTCATCGGCGTATTGCGCTTTATACGATTCTATTTTTCGGGGTGACTCCTAATCGTATTATTCTCGGGTTCATGGTTTCGTCAGCAATGCTATCAATGTGGATCAGTAATACTGCTGCAACAATGATGATGCTTACGATTGGTATTGCGGTATTAAAACAAATAAGCGATGAGATTGAACACGATAAGTCTTTGCAGATTGATACTAGGCCAGAGCATTTTCGTTTTGGTATCGCATTGATGTTAGGTATTGCTTATGCTGCTTCAATCGGTGGTGTCTCAACATTGATTGGAACGCCGCCTAATGCTGTCCTTGCGGGTATCATTGAGACGCAATTCCAACAAAGTATTGGCTTTCTAGATTGGGTGATATTTGCGCTACCTTTATCAATCATTATGCTAGTAATTACCTGGTACTTTTTAACGCGCTTTGCCTACCCAAGTGAATTGAAACAACTACCCGGCAGTAAAGCTGTATTAAAACAAGAGATGATCGAATTAGGCGCGATGTCCAAAGAAGAAAAAATCGTGTTATTGGTTTTTTGTAGTGTGGCGCTGGCATGGATGACTCGTGGTTTGGTAGAGATAGAACAACTTAAATTTATTAAAGATTCAACCATTGCCATAGGCGGTGCGTTATTACTTTTTATTATTCCTTCAAACCTTAAAAAACGTGAATTTCTGCTCGATTGGCAAACGGCGCTTAAAATACCGTGGGATATATTAATATTATTTGGTGGTGGCTTTGCGTTGGCAAAAGGGTTTTCTGATAGTGGTTTAACGCAAGCCATAGCAATTCAACTTAATGTGCTTCAAGGTAGTAACTTGTTACTTATCATAGCGGCAGTCACGTTAATGGTGATTGTTTTAACAGAAATAACGTCTAATACCGCAACATCGTCGATGATACTTCCTATTATTGCCGCATTGGCTCTTGCGATAAATATTCATCCATATTGCCTGATGTTTTCCAGACATGCGTGCGGTTCGCTTCTTTTGCTTTTATGTTGCCTGTCGCAACGCCGCCTAATGCTATTGTTTTTAGTAGCCGTTACGTCACAATAAGGCAAATGGTTAAGATAGGCGTATGGATAAATCTCTTTGGGTTAATTTTAATTACCTTATTTATAAACTATTATCTGCCTGTTGTTTGGGGAATAGACATTAATACACTCCCGCCAGAGTTTACGCTGGCTATTGAAAATAGTCTTAATTAATAGAAGCTAAAAAGAATTAGAAAGAGCAGGGTATCAACCCTTGAATATTATGGAACAAGATTACGACGAGCACGAAGAGTTTGGCAAAAGTAAATCTCAGGTTAAACGGGAGTTACGAGAGTTACATGATCTAGGTAAACAACTAGTTGAACTGCCTGATGCTCATTTCTTGCAAGTTCCTGTCTCAGATAAATTAAGAGAAGCGGTTGTTGCAGCTAGAAAGATGAAGCTTGCTGCATTAAAACGTCAACTTAAGTTTATAGGCGGTTTAATGCAAACAGAAGATGAAGCAGCAATTCATACTGCATTGGAAAAATTACGAAAACCACATAAGCAGGAAGTAGAGCAGTTTCATGAAATAGAAAAATGGCGTGATGCCTTACTGGAAGGTAATCAGGATTTAGTTAATGAATTAGCGAATAAATTTGAAAACTTTGAACGTCAACGCGTGAACCAATTAGTGCGTAATGCGAAAAAAGAGCAGGCTAATAATAAACCACCTAAATCAGCGCGATTATTATTTAAGTATTTATCTGAATTACAAAGCGAACAATGAACCTTGAAATAGTGCTTGCTGATTATTCTAATGAACAGCATAGCAACGATATTATTTCTCTGCTTAATGATTATGCGCTCGATCCTATGGGCGGCGGTAAAGCATTGTCTTCTTATGTAAAAGAAAACCTTGTTAATGAATTAGCTAAACAGCACGGCGCGATTACTGTTCTTGCGTATATTGATAATAAGCCCGCAGGTTTAATTAATTGTTTTCAAGGCTTTTCTACTTTTAAATGTAAACCTTTATTGAATATTCATGATGTTGTCGTGCTCAAACAATATCGTGAGCAGGGTGTTTGTCAAAAGATGCTAAATAAAGTTGAAGCCTTAGCAAAAGACAAAGCCTGCTGCAAATTAACGCTAGAAGTGCTCGAAGGAAACGAGGCTGCAAAAAAGGCGTATATTAAATATGGCTTTGAAGCGTATGAACTTGATCCTGCAAATGGCAAAGCCTTATTTTGGCAAAAAACACTGGAATAAATATTATGGTTGATGAGCGTTCTACTGATTTAGATGACATTGAAGAAGTGACATTAGCGCATTATGAAAATCGTGCTGAGTCTTTCTGGGAGGGCACAAAAGATCATGATGTTAGCCAGAATATTGGTGCTTTTCTCAATGCATTACCTGAAGATAAGTCATTAGATATTCTTGATTTTGGCTGCGGGCCCGGTCGTGATGTGCATACTTTTAAAGCGCTCGGACATAACCCTGTTGGGCTTGATGGCAGCAAGTCTTTTTGTGAGATGGCCAGAAAACACAGTACTTGTCCTGTTTTAAATCAACATTTTTTAAGTCTTGAACTTGAAGCTAATTCATTTGATGGCATTTTTGCAAATGCGTCATTATTCCATGTGCCTAGCAAAGAATTACCTCGCGTTTTACGAGAGCTGCACACAGCTCTACGCCCAAACGGAATTTTGTTTACATCAAACCCAAGGGGAGAGGCAGAAGGCTGGAACGGCGAACGTTACGGACATTATATGGAATTG
>JBMZNW010000070.1:0-218 GCA_049619915.1 Gammaproteobacteria bacterium | reverse complement strand
AACAGCCGGTTTTGAAATTATTCATCATTATTATCGTCCTGAAGGACTGCCTCGCGAAGAACAGCCATGGTTGGCTATTGTCAGTTTAAAAAATAGCTAATTACTATTTTTGCTAGTGATTCGGTTATAAGTTTCTCTTATCTTAGGTATACCTAAGATAAGGTATATGTTTGCATATATAAAATACCTCTCAAAGATAATTTAAATATTTATTATAT
>JBMZNW010000069.1:5622-9323 GCA_049619915.1 Gammaproteobacteria bacterium | reverse complement strand
ACCTGAAACGTCTTATGATGTATTGGAAGAATTAACCGGACATGCAGAAAAAATATTACAAAAGCTTGAGTTGCCTTACCGTGTAGTAACGTTATGTGGTGGCGACCTTGGCTTTTCTGCGGCAAAAACCTATGACATAGAAGTCTGGTTGCCAGGGCAGAATAAATATAGAGAGATTTCTTCTTGTAGTAATTTTGAAGATTTTCAAGCGCGTCGGATGAAAGCGCGCTGGCGTAATCCAGAAACGAAAAAACCAGAATTACTACATACTCTTAATGGTTCAGGTTTGGCTGTTGGACGTACTTTAATTGCAGTTATGGAAAACTATCAGGATAAAGATGGCAATATTACGGTTCCTGAAGTGTTACGTCCGTACATGAATAATCAATCAGTCATTAACAAAACGTAATCATAAAAAAAAGCGCCCATCAGGGCGCTTTTTTAATACTAAGAAAGAAACTCTACAGTAGTTCTTTTAACACTTCATCCAAACGCTGTTTTGCATCACCAAAGAACATGCGTGTATTATCTTTAAAGAAAAGCGGGTTCTGAACACCGGCATAACCGGTAGCCATACCACGTTTCATGACGATAGTTGTGTTGCCTTTCCAGCATTCTAGTACAGGCATGCCGGCAATCGGGCTGTTTGGATCATCTAGCGCTGAAGGATTAACAATATCATTCGCGCCGATAATGACCGAAACATCAACATCAGGAAAATCATCATTAATTTCTTCCATTTCAAAAACGATGTCATAAGGGACTTTGGCTTCTGCAAGAAGAACATTCATATGTCCGGGCATACGGCCTGCAACAGGATGAATACCAAAACGCACATTAACTCCTTTTTCTCTTAAGACCTGTGTAATTTCATTTACAGTGTGCTGTGCTTGCGCCACTGCCATACCATAACCAGGAATGATCATGACTTCTTTTGCATCAAGCAATAAGCTGGCAACTTCATCTGTTTCAATAGGGTTTACTTCACCTTGTTCTTCATCTGCGCTACCTGAACTAGCGCTGCTTGTATCGGTACCAAAACCACCAGCAATAACAGAAATAAAGTTTCTATTCATGGCGCGACACATGATGTAACTTAAAATAGCACCACTACTACCAACCAAGGCACCAACAACGATTAATAAGTCATTGCCAAGCATAAAGCCTGTTGCAGAAGCGGCCCAACCGGAATAACTGTTTAGCATTGAAACAACTACCGGCATATCTGCACCACCGATGGCCATGACCATGTGAATACCAAAGAATAAAGCAATCGCAGTCATGATAAGTAATGGCACCATGCCAGCACCACTTTCTGCTTGTTGTACAAATTCATAACCAACATAAAAAGTGATGATAAGTAAGCTGAGGTTTAACCAATGACGTCCGGGCAATAACATCGGAGAGCCACCAATTTTGCCGCTTAATTTGCCAAATGCGATGATTGAACCTGAAAACGTAACGGCACCAATCAAGATGCCGATATAGATTTCGACTTCATGAATCACTTTTTCAACATGTGTTGGAAAGCTTATTGTTTCATCCATAAAGTTGACGTAGCCAACTAACACAGCCGCTAAACCGACCAGGCTATGTAAAATAGCAACCAGTTCCGGCATTTGAGTCATTTCGACTTTCTTGGCTAAAAGAATACCAATAGAACCACCCACAAGCATCATAATGACGATGAGGTGTACATTGGAACTCACTTCAGGACCAAAAACCGTTGCTAAAATCGCGATGGCCATACCGATCATGCCGTAAAGATTACCTTTACGCGCTGTTTCCTGATGACTCAATCCACCCAAAGTCAGGATGAATAAAATTGTCGCTCCGATATAAGATACTGTGACTAGACCTTCTGACATTTTACTCTCCTTATTTTCTGAACATTTCTAACATGCGTCGGGTAACGGCAAAGCCACCGGCGATGTTAATGCTGGTTATAAGGACGCAAAAAGCAGCGAGTCCGACCAATAATGAATCGGAAGAAGATATCTGTATCAGCGCACCAATAATAATAATGCTACTAACGGCATTGGTGACACTCATTAATGGTGTGTGTAATGACGCAGTGACATTCCAGATCACCATATAGCCAACGAAACACGCTAATACGAAGACCGTAAAATGCGCCATGAAAGAGGGCGGTGCGACTGCACCAAGCCCAAATAACACAAGACCGCCAATAATAAGTGGCATTAATTGTTTTAATAAACTTGGTGGTTTTATTTCTTTTTCTTCCACAACAACAGGCGCTTCTTCTTTTTTCGCTGCAGGTGCTGCTGAAAGTTTTGGTGCAGGTGGCGGCCATGTTATTTCTCCTGCTTTAATAACCGTCGCACCACGTACGGCTTCGTCTTCCATATCAATAACCAGATTTCCATCCTTTTCAGGTGTCATATCGGTTAATAAATGCCGCAGGTTTGTTGCGTATAATTGACTCGCTTGCGTAGGTAAACGACTGGGCAAATCACTATAACCGACGATAGTTACGCCGTTATCAGTCGTACTAAGCTCATGCGGAACAGTTAATTCACAGTTGCCGCCTTGTTCTGCAGCCAAGTCAACAATGACACTGCCATTTTTCATTGACTTAACCATTTCTGCAGTAATTAACTTTGGCGCGGGTTTGCCTGGGATGAGTGCTGTGGTGACGATAATATCGACATCTTTGGCTTGTTCTGCAAATAAAGCCATTTCTGCAGCAATGAATTCATCACTCATTACTTTTGCATAACCACCTTCGCCACTGCCGTCTTCTTCAAAGTCGAGTAAGAGGAATTCTGCGCCCATACTTTCTACTTGTTCTTTTACTTCAGGACGCGTATCAAACGAACGAACTATTGCGCCAAGACTATTTGCAGCGCCAATCGCTGCCAAGCCGGCAACACCTGCTCCAATAACCAAAACTTTTGCTGGCGGTACTTTACCTGCCGCAGTAATTTGCCCGGTAAAAAAGCGACCAAACTGGTGAGAAGCCTCGACGATGGCTCGATATCCAGCAATATTTGCCATGGAGCTTAATGCGTCCATTTTTTGAGCACGAGAAATACGAGGAACACTATCCATTGCCAGAATATTTACACTCTTGGCGGAAAGCTTGTTCATTAATTCTTCGTTTTGGGCAGGCCAGATGAAGCTGATTAAGGTCTGGCCATCATGTAGTAATTCAACTTCATTATCGTCCGGTGCACGGACTTTAAAGATAATGTCAGCGGAATCCCATAATGCTTTAGTATCGCTGATAACTTCAGCGCCTGCTTCTGTATAGGCTTCGTCTGAAAAATTGGCTTCCGAGCCTGCGCCAGATTCAACTGAGACGCTATATCCTAACTTATCTAACCATTTAATGACTTCAGGTGTTGTTGCTACGCGTTTTTCACCTGCATAAGTCTCTTTAGGCACGCCTATCTTCATGGAGTGATTCCCCCTTTGCGTTATTGAGCTGTTTATTACTCGGAAATAATTATTTTGCGTTATTTAATACGATGCTAGCATGATTTTTGACTCAAGTGATAGTTGGGAGAGCTGTGTTATTAAGCGTTGTTTATTTTCAATATCTATCTGTCCCTGCTTGTCTATGCGCCTGCGGCATACAGTCAATCTTTGAAGTAGTCGCTTCGGACTCCTCGGCTCTAGCTTCCTGCTTCGCTCTAACTCCTGCATCCATGCAGTCGTGTCCTCTCGCGAAATACAGT
>JBMZNW010000069.1:0-5612 GCA_049619915.1 Gammaproteobacteria bacterium | reverse complement strand
AGACCTGATGGGCTTCTACGATCGCCAGATGGCGGGCATGGACGGTATCCCGGGTGAAATCGCCGTTGATGGCAATGTCATCTATTATGCCGCCGCCAGTGGTGAAGTCGCGGCCGTCCGGGTTGACGGCATCGAGTAGCCTGTTCGTTGTGGGAGCCGTCGCTACGTGCATCCCTGCACTCTCGCGACATACAGTCCATCCATGGACATAAAAAAAGCCGGCATAAAGCCGGCTTTTAATATAACTTTGATTAACTTTACTCTTAATCTTCTCCAGAAAATGCGGCAAGAAGACGCAAGAGATGTTGAAACATGATGACAATATTTAAATATAGAGAAATCGTAGCCATGACATAGTTTCTCTCACCGCCGTGAATAATACGGCTTGTGTCATATAGAATGAAACCACTCATAATCATTATCATTACAGAGCTAATCGCTAGTTGTAATGCAGGGATTTGAAGAAATATATTAACTAATATCGCACCGAGCATAACTAGAAAACCTACGATCAAAAAACCACCCAAAAATGAAAAGTCTTTGCGCGTAGTCAGCACATAACCTGATAGGCCAAGGAAAATCACACCTGTGCCAGCAAGTGCTGTTCCAATTAATTCAGCACCATTAGAGAACATAGTCAGATAGTGGCTTAACATAGGTCCCATGCCGTATCCAAGAAGACCAACAAACAAGAAAGTAAGCGGTAATGCTGCGACTGAGTTTCTATATTTTGGAATAACAAACCATACAAGAACTATTCCTGCAATATTACAGACTATTGCTGACATAAAAGATGCATTAGTGATTACGGCAACAACCGACATCGCAGCACTAAAAAGCAATGTCATTGATAATAGTAAGTATGTGTTTTTTAAGACATTATTAGTAGCAAGTATTGATTCTTCTGATCTACGTGTAACGACTGTAGGGTTTTCGTTCATTTAATATCACCTTTAATGTAATCGGTAACCTATATTTAATGCTTTGCTAGCAAAATTTCAAGCTTTGTTGCATTAAATTTTCTTTAAATTCAATCAGCTTAGTCCTTTTACATGGACAAATGATCATGTATCCTCTCGCCCCTCAAGCAGGAGAGGTGGCAGAGTGGTTGAATGCACTGGTCTTGAAAACCAGCAAGTCTTCGCGGGCTTCGTGGGTTCAAATCCCACCCTCTCCGCCATTTCATTATATTGAAGCAAACAATATTAAAACTGCAGCTCCACCGACGCTGCCTTTAAAGTATACTTATGACGCGATTGTTACTGACACTGATCATATTTGTATCCCATCAAACTTATGCTGTAGATGGCTATTTCGAAAATAGTTATGGCTTGTATTTAAAGTGCGTAAAAACCCTCGATGGAGAAGGCGAAAATAGTGTCGACCCACAAACGCTTTACCATACAGGTATGTGCGGTGGGTACATCAGCGGGATACACGATAGTGTCAAAGATATGGTTTTACATGGTCTTATTGCGAAAGCTCCATATTGCATGCCTCCAGGAATAAACCGTGGGCAACTCGTCAGAATCGTCGTTAGTTATATAAAACGTAACCCCGAAAGTTACGCCGAGAGCGCGAGTAACAGTGTACTTAGTGCTTACTATGAATCATTTCCCTGTAATGAATAATATGTATCAATAGAAAAAGTGATTAAAAATCATAATATTCTTCTATTTGTGGGCGGGAAATCACTAGCAAATAATATAGCGATTAGATATTTATTCTTAATAACCTAGACAATACTTAACCAAATCGTTGAGATTGATAGAATTGTTAATAAATTAGAAATATTTGCATTAACATATCAGCTAAATAGATAAAATTTCTCTACCTGTTATGTGATGAAAGAACTATTTCTATCTCTAGTATTATCATATTTGCCTTATTCAATTGATACTGACACGCAAGAATTTAAGCAATTTTTTAGTGATTTAAAAATAATCGAGCTTGAGCCAGAAAAAATTGAATTAGAAATTTGCGGTGGTGTGGGCGCTTGTGATGGTAATTATACATTTGCTTATGATGATAAAAAGAACATCATACATGTCCCGAAGAGTTGCAATTTAGAAGAACATCGATGCAAAGCAGCGTTATTACATGAATTTGTGCACTTCATACAAAATTACTCAGGAAAATATACCGTTGATGCAAGTTGTTATGAGCAACTTAAATTAGAGCTAGAGGCGTACAAATTACAAAATCAATATTTACAAAAGTTTGGTATTAATTTTGGTTTTATAAGCAGTCAGTATTCAGAATATTTCTTAGCGCATTGCTTTCTTCAGGAATATAAAAATACATAAATTGCATACATACATGCATTTGAAGAACATAGAACTATCGGGAAGTTAAACCGAATTCGAAAAAAAATCATCAAGCCAGCCCTGATTATAGGCATTTCAGTAATAATACTCGCGCTTCAATCGACTTAGGTTGGTAAATATATTCAATCAAAATTCATGGTGAATAAAGAATCTTAAACTCGGAAAACATAAATAAGGTTTTAGTATAAAATCCGACAAATCGTTGTCGATATCGTAAAATTCATCCATGTCATTAAAGTCCACTGTATTTGATCTCAACTGTACGGCTTGCCCCAGGCTTAGCCGCTTTCTAGAAGGGAATAAAGAAAAATACCCTAACTATCATGCGAAACCCGTTCCAGCTTTTGGTGTTAAAAAACCTAAATTACTTATCGTTGGCTTAGCTCCCGGTATGCATGGAGCAAATGCGACGGGCAGGCCATTCACTGGCGATCATGCTGGATTACTTCTTTATGAAATGCTGCATCAATATGGTTTCAGTAATAAACCGGTTTCGACTCATGTTAAAGATGGTTTGAAATTGAAACATGCTCGAATCACTAATGCAGTGAAATGCTTACCGCCAGATAATAAGCCGGTTGGTGAAGAGGTAAATACTTGTAATCAGTATTTAGCTGAAGAATTAAAAGTCATCGATAAAAAGGCGATTATTTTATGCCTTGGGTCAATCTCGCATAAAGCGGTAATAAAAGCGCTTGGATTAAAACAAAAAGACTATCCTTTTGGGCATGGAAATTTACACAAACTCGAAGATGGGCGACAAATTCTCGATTCTTATCATTGTAGCCGTTACAACACAAACACCGGTCGATTAACGGAGCAAATGTTCAGCGACATCTTCAAAAAAGCTCAAGCAGAATTAGGTTTATAAATCATGGCTTTTGATTCTCAATCTTTTTTGAAAACACTGACCAGTCGGCCTGGTGTTTATTGCATGCAGGATGAAGAAAACAAGGTCATCTATGTCGGCAAAGCAAAAAACTTGAAAAAACGTGTTTCGAGTTACTTTAACCGCTCACAAGCCGACTCGCCGAAAACACAGGTGATGGTAAAACAAATAGAAAATATCGAGATCACTGTTACGCATACAGAAAATGAAGCACTAATACTCGAAAACAATTTAATTAAAAGCTACAAGCCTCGTTACAATATTCTCTACAGGGATGATAAAAGTTATCCCTATCTTTATTTGTTGACTAATCATAAATATCCCCATTTTCGTTATCACCGTGGCGCATTAAAAGGGAAGGGCAAGTATTTTGGCCCTTATCCAAGCGCTGGCTCGGTCAGAAGTACGCTAAACTTATTGCAAAAATTGTTTTTAATTCGTTCCTGCGAGGACAGCGTGTTTGCCAATCGCTCACGTCCTTGTTTGCAATATCAAATCAAGCGCTGTACCGCACCGTGTGTCGAATATATTTCTGAGGAGGACTATAAACGCGATATAAATAATGCGGCTTTATTTTTGGAAGGAAAGAATGAAGCCGTTATCGAAGCGCTAACCGAACCGATGCAAAAGGCGTCTGATGCACTTGAGTTTGAGCTTGCTGCCAGATTAAGAGATCAAATTCGCTCTATACGTGATGTACAGGAAAAACAGCATATCAGCTCAGATAGTGGCGATATTGATATTATTAGTTGTGTTATCAGCGCTAATCAGGCGTGTATACAGTTAGTTTTTATTCGTGGCGGATTGAATCTCGGTAGCCGTAATTTTTATCCTCAGCATATCGATGACCAATCGGAAGCCGATCTGGTTAAAGCGTTTATTAGTCAGTTTTATTTAAATGAACATGCTCAAAAGAAGATTCCTACAGAAATCATTCTGAGTCATGACTTTAATGAAATTGAATTGTTTGAGAATGTAATAAGCGATAAAGCGGGTAAAAAAATAAAGCTAAAAGCCAATGTAAGAGGCGAGCGCTTAAAGTGGTTAAGCATGGCAAAGGAAAATGCCGAATTAACCATTAATCAAAAAATAGCGAGTAATAAAAGCCAGCATAAACGTTTTGATGCATTACAAAAGTTGCTCGAATTAAAAGAACCAATAGAACATATGGAGTGTTTTGATATTAGCCATACCCAAGGCGAAGCGACGGTGGGGTCTTGCGTTGTTTTTGGTCCGGAGGGCCCGTTAAATTCAAAATACCGTCAGTTCAATATCGAGAATATCACGAAAGGTGATGATTATGCCGCAATGAGTCAGGTAATCCGTCGTCGTTATACACGGTTGGTTAAAGAAAATGCAGGCTTGCCAGACTTGATATTAATCGATGGCGGTAAAGGACAGGTTGGTATCGCTAAAAAAGAATTATATGAATTACAACTCACGCATATTCCCATATTAGGTGTAGCGAAAGGGCCTTCGAGGAAACCGGGGCTTGAGAATTTAATCCTGGCGCTTGAAAATAGAACCATACACTGTGATAGTGCGTCTCCGGCGTTACATTTAATTCAGCATATACGTGATGAAGCGCATCGATTTGCCATAACGGCTCATAGACAAAGAAGAAAAAAGAATCGTGGGCGTTCAAAACTGGAAGAAATTGAAGGCATTGGAAATAAAAGAAGACAAAGTTTAATAAAACATTTTGGCGGGATACAAGGTGTTGCTAAAGCAGGTGTAGACGATATCGCCATGGTTTCAGGTATTAGTAAAAGTCTCGCCAGAAAAATATACGATACATTTCATAATTAATAACAATGAATATACCCAATCAACTAACACTATTAAGAATCCTGCTCATCCCTGTTTTCGTTCTGATGTTTTATTTGCCGTACGAATGGAATAACCTGATGGCTTGTATTGTTTTCTCTTTAGCAGGTATTACCGATGCACTTGACGGTTATTTAGCAAGGAAACTAAATCAAACTTCATCTCTAGGTGCATTTCTGGATCCTGTAGCGGATAAATTAATGGTTGCCGTCGCATTAGTGTTGCTCGTACAGCAAGATCCTAATCTTTTATTAGCCTTAGCTGCGGCGATTATTATCGGACGTGAAATTACAGTCTCGGCATTACGCGAATGGATGGCTGAAATTGGTGCAAGAAGTAAGGTCGCTGTATCGATCTTAGGTAAGATAAAAACGATTGCTCAGTTGTTCGCAATCGGTTTTTTAATCTTCAAAAACTCTGTTTTTGGGCTGCCTGTTTATGAAATTGGCTTAGTCCTACTTTATATCGCTGCATTTTTGACGATTATCTCCATGTTTCAGTATCTTTTAGCGGCATGGCCACAGTTGAAAGAATAATTTCTTAATTTGATTGACACATTAATCGCCGTG
>JBMZNW010000068.1:0-9413 GCA_049619915.1 Gammaproteobacteria bacterium | reverse complement strand
TTTTTATTTCTGATTTTAAATCTTTTTTTATCCAAAGCTTTTTAGGCTTCGGTACTTCTTCACCAAAAACATTTTTTAAAAACTGCTCTGGTTCCAGATAAGTTCCTTTTGCCTGCGTATTAAAACTAATAAACAAACTATTCAGAATAAAAAAATAAATTAAGATCTTAAACACGTTTAATTCCACATAAATTAAAAGAGGGCGCATAAATGCGCCCTTTGATATCTACACTAAAGAATATTATCGTCAACCGACAATATATTTTAAGTATTACTACTAAACTAGAATGAAACCCCTAATCCTAAGCTCATGATATCTTGAGAGGTATCAGCATCTTCGTCTTTTCTATCTTCATAATCAAATTTGAAGACAACACGTTCGACTGGCCACCATTGAGCACCGACAACGAAACTTTCTTCTTCTCTATCGTTTGCCAGATCCAATTGTTGATATCGACCAAAGATACCGATTTCACCAAAGCTTATTGGGAAACGATATGAAGGCTCTATATAGAAGCCATCTTGATTATCATCATCTCTACCCGCTTCGATAACATCATCAATATCCCAACCAGCATATAAGGCGCGTAAACCGAAACCAGAACTGTGTTTATAGTCGATATGTCCTGTATATAAATTTGCTGAATTGCCAGCAGCGCCACCGGTTATATCTTGTTGATGCTGTATCGAACCTGCAACTTCAAGACCTGGAATTCCTGTATACCTTAAGTTTGCAGTAAATGCCGGATGGTCAGCGTTCGCTTCTGCGACTTTATTTCGACCACTACGAATTCGACCTGCACTACCTCCCGTAGTTGGTACAGATAAACCAGAGTGTATTACCACATGATAATTCCAGCCCGGTGCTAATTCACCGTTTAAGCCTGCACCTGCTTCCCACCAAGTTGCCGGTATGACTTCTGATTCAACACGGTTACGCTCAACACCATAAAAAGTATCTGGTTCGTGTGTTGTATTAAGGATACCTAAAGGAAGAATATCTAAACCAGCGCGAAATCTATGCTGATCATTAATATCTAATTCGACCCAAGCTTGTTCTAATTCAACTTCACCCGGCTCTCCTTCACCGGCAAGAGAATGTTCTAACTCCCATTCAGAGAAGAAGCGAACTCTATCAGTAAACTCATGACCTACATATAAAACATAACGATGAAAGTCGATTTGGTCATCACCCTCTCTACTGTTGTAATGCAATTCACCATATCCGCCTAAACTGGTTTTATTCCACCAGCCACCACCACTTGATGTTGATGCTGTTTCAATAGCTTCTGCCGCTGCTTCTACTTCTTGCGCTGTTTCTTCAACTTTCTGCTCAGCTACTTCTACTTTTTGTTCAGTTTTTTCTAACTTCTGTTGTAATTGTTCAATTACTTTTTGCTGCTGTTGAATGATTTTCCACATTTCTTCTGCATCAGGTGCATCTGCATGAGCTGATGACGTGGATACAACTAATAATGCTAAACCAAGCATTTTCCCCATCTGAATATATTTCATCTTTAAATTACCCTTCATAACTTAATTAATAATGTTTGAATCTCAAATTATAATGAGAATGATTTTCAATTGCATTAACTTTTTTATTTTTTTTATTTTAGAGGTTTACTCGCTGGATTAATGAGTACTTTTAATAATTAAAACAATGAGATAAATAAAAAAAGGGCACTGAAAAGTGCCCTAAAATATCACCACAGAGGATATTATCGTATTACGATAATTCTTTTAGATAGCATGCTGTTGAAATAAATGACGGCAATCCAACAACAACTATTCAAACTTTTAAACATTAAATAATAATGAGAATTATTTACATCTATGCTGCGTATAAAACCCATTACTTAAAATTCAATGGGGATTATTAAATCAGTTTAGGATGTTAATGAGATCGGCTGATCTCATTTCTTTTTCTAATGCTTTTTCGAGACAGGATTTTGCTTCGCAGTGACAAGAACCACAATTCGTACTTACGCCCAGCTTTGACTTCAAATGGCTCATGCAATTCGCGCCATTTTTCACAGCTTTGTGAATATCGCTTTCTTTAACTGCATTACAAACACAAACGTACATAGAAATCTGTTTCGATAATTCTCTGGTTAAATTTAATAGTAATTCTAGTAGTAATGAGAATTATTATCAACAAACTTTTATAAAAATTTTTCCTTGATTTGTACTGCTTTAAATTTCAATAAGTTACGTAATAGTAACGATGACTACATTTGCGATTGTAGATAGTTTTCCAGTCCGACTTTCTTGATCAGTCCTAATTGAGTTTCAAGCCAATAGGTGTGATCTTCTTCTGTGTCTTTGAGGAGTTCTTCCAGCATTTCACGAGTTTGATAATCACTTTCTGATTCGCAACAGGCTATCGCTTCTTTTAAATCATCAATAATACCCAACTCAACATCGAGATCATTTTTTAGCATTTCAGCAACATCTTTACCGATTTTTAAATCACGACGTTTCGATAAATCAGGCGTGCCTTCCAGGAATAAAATACGTTTAATCAATTGATCAGCATGGCCCGTTTCATCTTGCATTTCATGGCCGATACGTTCATAAAGTTTATTTAAGCCCCAATCTTCATACATACGTGAGTGGATGAAATATTGATCGATTGAAGTTAACTCGCCTTCTAATAGCTTGTTCAGTTGACTGATTACTTTGTCATTACCTTTCATTTAATTTTCCTGTGTCTAAATATTTAATACAGAATTACATATGTGACTGTAAATAATTTTCCAGTCCTGTTTTTTCGATAAGCGCTAACTGTGTTTCTAACCAGTCGATATGTTCTTCTTCGCTTTCTAAAATTGATTCGAATAATTCTCGTGTAACATAATCTTTGACAGATTCGCAGTATTTAATTGCTGCTCTTAAATCAGCTTGCGCATCCATCTCCAAAGCTAGATCCGCTTCCAACATTTCTTTCGTATCTTCGCCAATACGTAGCCGTCCTAAATCCTGTAAGTTGGGTAAGCCTTCCAAAAATAAAACGCGCTCAATCAAACTATCGGCATGTTTCATTTCATCAATGGATTCTTTGTACTCATGTTCATTGAGTTCATGTAGTCCCCAGTTCTTATACATCCGTGCATGAAGAAAATATTGATTGATTGCGGTCAATTCATTTTTTAAAACCGTATTCAAATGTTGAATTACCTGTTTATCGCCTTGCATGATCATTACCCTAAAGATATTTATTTAATAGCCGAATAATAGTAGGCAAGACTTGATTGTCAATGTTTAAGTTATTGATTTCTAATTGATAATTGTTAGCATTTACATTAATTTATTCATTGTAAATATTACTTTTAGAAGACAGTTGTATAAGAAAGCTTCATACTTACTTTATGTGAAAAATACAGGGGAAGACTTATGGACATTTCCAGCATTATCTTTTTAGGCATCCTGGCAGCCGTGGTGATGTACGCGGTCACAATTTACAACAACCTTGTTTCACTCAAGCACGCCGTTTCCAAAGCCTGGGCAAATATCGACGTATTATTAAAACAACGCCATGACGAATTACCCAAGTTGATTGAAACCTGTAAACAATACATGGCGCATGAGAAAGATACCTTTGAAAAAGTTATCAAAGCGCGCTCGGCTGTTTCAGCGGCAAGAGAAAAAGGCGATGTTTCTTCATTAGGTCCTGCTGAAACACAATTAAGAATGGGTTTGGGAAATCTATTCGCGCTAGCAGAAGCCTATCCCGAATTAAAAGCGAACGATAATTTTAAACAACTACAAGCGCGTATCTCAGGCCTAGAAGATGCGATTGCTGATCGACGTGAGTTTTATAATGAATCAGTTAACGCGAATAATGTTCGTATCGAACAATTTCCAGACATTCTCGTTGCGCGTTTTATGAATTTTACCGCGCGTGATTTACTCGAGTTCACAGATGAAGAAAAACAAGACGTCGATGTAAAAGCATTATTTGGCTAAACAAACGTGTCTGATTTTTTTTCTGGTTTTCAGGCTTCGGTAAAATCCGCGCCTGCTGATGATTTCTGGATATGGGCGATTATATTAGTCATCGCGACTTTCGCCGGTTTTTTTCTAGCATTCAAAAACATGCAAAGCAAACGCATTATCGAAGACACACCGACTTCAAAAATACGCTCTGCCGCACAAGGTTATCTCGAATTGATTGGCCATGGTCATCTAATGGAAGGGCAGCCAATTGTCTCGCCGCTAACAGGGAAATCCTGTACCTGGTACGAGTTTAAAGTTGAAGAACATCGTCAATCCGGAAAAAACTCAAAATGGGTAACAATACAGTCAGGAGTTAGTGATGAATTGTTTTTAATCAAGGACGACACAGGCCAATGCATTATTGACCCGGAAGGCGCACAAGTGACTGTTGCTGATAAAACTGTATGGTATGGCAATACATCCAACCCCATTGCAGGCACGGGTAGGACACAAAAGAAAAAAGGTTTTTTTTCTGCGCTGACGAATAATAAATACCGCTATACCGAAAAATTACTGCATCCCGGCGAAAGTCTTTATGCCATTGGCTTATATAAAACCGTAGGCGGAGCTGGCGCGCACTTCGATGTAAAAGAAGATGTGCGTGAACTTATACGTGAATGGAAAACAGATACAGAAGCATTAATGAAACGCTTTGATACGAATAATGATGGCGAAATAGATTTAAATGAATGGCAAAAAGTCAGGGACGAAGCCCTGAAACACGTCATGGAAAAACACAGTGAAGAAAAAACATTACCGCCTGTTCATATGATGAATAAAACCAACGATCGACGCCGTCCTTTCATTCTTTCAGCCTTGGCACAAGATGACCTGACGCGACGTTTACATATTTATTCAGTCTTATCGATTTCAGCCTTTATAATCTGCGGCATTCTTTCAACATTACTAATCAGTGCCCGTCTGGCTTAGTACGCCACTGTTTCAGAAAAACCAAGTAAATCATCTAAATGAACTGGGAGTTGATTTATCATTCTAAGCCCACATATATAATTCATCATCTAACTTAAACTGTTTAAATATTATGAACCCACTTTTAAATAAAGCAGGATTACCTGCGTTCGAATCAATCGAAGCTTCGCACATTGAACCAGCAATGGAGCAATTACTTTCTGAAAACAGAAAAGAAATTGAATCCTTATTAACAGCAACAAAAGACTATAACTGGGATAACGTGTTACAAAAACTGGAAGACATGGATGACCTACTTGGCCGCGCCTGGTCTCCTGCAAGCCATTTACACTCTGTCGCTGACAACGATGAATTACGCGAAGCCTATAACGCGTGTTTACCGAAGTTATCTGATTACTCAACGGAAATGGGGCAGAATGAAAAACTGTTTCATGCTTATGAAAGCATAGCCAACAGTAAGGAGTTTGATTCTCTTAGCGCAGCTCAACAGAAAATCATAAAAAATGCCTTACGAGACTTTCGCTTGTCCGGTATTGATCTCGATGAAGATGCAAAAGCACGCTACAAAGTTATTCAACAAAAACTTTCCAAACTGCAAACCAAATTTGAAGAAAACCTGCTTGATGCCACGCACGATTGGAAAAAACATATTACTGATAAAGCACAACTTGCGGGCTTGCCTGAATCAGCATTGGCTCTGGCGGAACAAACAGCAAAGAATGATGATAAGGAAGGCTGGTTATTTACCCTCGACTTTCCTTCTTATATGCCCATCATGCAATACGCGGATGATGGAAACTTAAGGAAAGAGTTTTATCAGGCTTATGTAACGCGAGCTTCTGATCAAGGTACAAATAAAGATTGGGACAATAGCGAGGTCATGCTTGAAATACTCAAGTATCGAACAGAAAAAGCAAAGTTACTTGGTTTTGAAAGCTATGCCCATTATTCATTAGCAACAAAGATGGCGGAAAGCCCGAAAGAAGTGTTAGATTTTTTAAATGATTTAGCCAGTCGTACAAAGAAGTTCGCAGAAAAAGAATTTGAAGAGTTAAAACAATTTGCTAAAGAAGAGGCTAATATAAATGAACTTAATGCCTGGGATGTTGGTTATTACGCAGAAAAGTTAAGACAGAAAAAGTTTGATATCTCACAAGAAACATTGCGGCCTTATTTTCCAGTTAATCAGGTTCTCGATGGTTTATTTGCCATTACTACTAAACTCTATGGCGTGACATTCAAACAACGCGAGGGCGTTGAAGTCTGGCATAAGGATGTTATGTTCTTCGATATTCTCGAACAGGATGGCAGCATAAGAGGTAGTTTTTATCTCGATCTTTATGCGCGACAACATAAACGCGGCGGTGCCTGGATGGATGAATGTCTTGTTCGTAAAAAATCAGCGTCATCAATTCAAGATCCGGTTGCCTATCTAACTTGTAATTTCACGCCACCAATTGGCGATAAACAAGCATTACTCACCCATGATGAAGTAACCACTTTATTCCATGAGTTCGGTCATGGTTTACATCATATGATGACGCGCGTTGAATACAGTGGCGTTTCTGGCATTAATGGCGTGCCTTGGGATGCAGTCGAATTGCCCAGCCAATTTATGGAAAACTGGTGCTGGGAAAAAGAAGCATTGGATTTATTTGCAAAGCATGTTGATAGCGGTGAAGAATTGGATGATGAACTGTTCGGCAAAATGACGCGCGCCAGAACATTTCAAGCCGGTATGCAAATGGTCCGACAGTTGGAATTCTCTTTATTTGATTTTCGTTTACACCTTGAATTTGCTGCAAATGAATCGCTCAATATTCAGGACTTGTTAAATGAAGTACGTAGTCAAGTGGCTGTTGTAAACGCACCGGATTTCAATCGTTTTCAACACGGTTTCTCACATATCTTTGCAGGCGGTTATGCAGCCGGTTACTATAGCTACAAATGGGCCGAAGTATTATCCGCTGATGCCTTTTCCAAGTTCGAAGAAAAAGGTATCTTTGATAAAAATACAGGAAGCGAATTTTTACATTCAATACTGGAGCAGGGCGGCAGTCGAGAACCAATGGATTTATTTGTTGAATTTCGTGGCCGCAAACCCAGTATTGAACCATTATTAAGACATTCAGGCATTACTGCTTAAAGGAAAAAATGGTCAAAATTAAAAGCACTTTAGTCAGCGCACTCATACTCTTTGCAAGTCTCGCGAATGCAGAGACGGTTTATGTTATTGACGAATTGAAAATCGGTTTGCATCAAAGTGCTTCAATTAACAGCCCTATCATTAAACTGATTAAGAGCGGAACCGAGCTTAATATAGTTGATCGCATTGATGATCTTGTCGAAGTGGAAGATCCAGAAGGAGCGAAGGGCTGGATAAACCAAAAATATGTTTTAAATAGTAAGCCCGGCAAAGCACGCATTAGTGAACTGGAAAAAGAAATTGAATCTTTAAAGTCAGGCACGTTGATGACAGAAAACAATAATGCGCCAGCTGAACAAAAAGAACTGATCCAGCAATTAAATTCAGAGCGACTTAAAAGCGGTGACCTTCAAGCACAACTCGCGGATCTGAAAGCTAAAATTGCCAATGTTGATAGCTCTGACCAATTTGCCAGCACTATCAATTCATTAACAGAAGAAAACCAACAACTAAAAGCGCAGCTCGAATCATCAGGTATAGAAATTAATACTACGACTGATTCCACTAGCTTTTCATTACAAAGCTGGAAGCAATACCTAATAGCTATATTAGTAATACTTGTTATTGGTATGGCGGCCGGCGCGTTTGCTCTGGACTATTTAAATCGACGCCGACATGGTGGCTTCCGAGTTTAATCTCATTATTCATTAATACCTTTTTATTACTGTGTTCAAAATAGCAACCTGGAATGTAAATTCCCTAAAAGTACGTTTACCACATGTATTACAGTGGTTAGAAAGCGAAAAACCTGATGTTCTAGCCTTACAGGAAACCAAATCAATCGATGAAAACTTTCCTGTTGAAGAAATCAATAATGCTGGTTATCAAGTCAGCTTTATCGGCCAAAAAACTTACAATGGTGTTGCGACCATTTGTAAGTCTTCAATCGAAACCATTGCCACTTCCATACCGGACTATGAAGATGAGCAGCGCCGTGTCCTCGCTACTAATACCGAAGGCGTTACCGTTTTAAATTTATATATTCCGAATGGTTCAGAAATCGATTCGGATAAATACCGTTATAAACTGGAATGGTTTTCGAAACTGCATCCTTTTATCAAACAACTGCAAAAAGAAAATGATCGCCTGATTATTTTAGGTGACTTTAATATCGCACCGGAAGATCAGGATGTTCACAACCCAGAAGCCTGGGCAGGCGGTATTCTAGTCAGCCCTGCTGAAAGAGATGAATTTGAGAAATTATTATCACACGGCATGAAAGATTGTTTTCGCTTATTTGATCAGGAAGAAAAAAGTTTTTCATGGTGGGATTATCGTGCAGCAGCCTTCCGACGCGGTCGAGGTTTACGAATCGATCACATTTTAGCCTCCGAATCATTGGCAGATTCCTGTCGCGCATGCTATATCGATAAAGAACCGAGAAAACTTGAACGACCTTCTGACCATACACCTGTGGTTGCAGAATTCGAGTTTTAGCGATATAAAAGAAGAAAGCTTTTCTGTGGCACGACAATAGGTAATAGCTTATATGCAAAATATAGACACAGACTTCAATTTTGACGAAGGGGCGAAAATGGCTCAGGAAGATCCTGAGGCATTTGAAAACAAACGAAAAAAAATGATTCAAGATGTCATTGATGCCACCTCTCCGAAAGTAAAACGACGCATGCAGGGACTGCAATGGCAAATTGACAATGTTCGTTCAACATCCTCAAATCCGATGGCATCTTGCTTAAAAATCTCGCAAATGATGTGGGATAACGTATTAGGAGATGATGGCCTGCTTGAAAATATGCGCAAATTGAACGACCCGGAACAAATATCACAACTCAAGCAACCGAAAGAATCAGCGACAATCATCAGCCTGAATAGTAATAAAGAATAATCATAAAACAGATCCTGAAAAAAGCTGAATTTCAGCTAAATTTAGGTAAATTCAGGATTGCGTAAGCAATCGCTTTGGCATAAACTCCCCGCCCTTATTGATGAACAGACATTTTGAGCAAAGAAAATGAAAGCAGATACACACCCAACATATGAAGAAGTAGCAGTTCAATGTAGCTGTGGTAACACCTTCAAAACCCGTTCTACGCACAGTGGCGATCTTCACCTTGATGTGTGTTCAGAATGTCATCCTTTTTATACCGGTAAACAGCGTATTGTTGACACGGCTGGCCGTGTGGATAAGTTCAACAAACGTTATCAGCGTGGATAAACGATCATTAAAAAGTGTAATATGAATGCTACCTTTTGGTAGCATTTTTTTTGCCCAATTGCTTTGGAGGTAAAGCATGGTGAGTCGTATCTATTTAGTGATATT
>JBMZNW010000067.1:0-9484 GCA_049619915.1 Gammaproteobacteria bacterium | reverse complement strand
AATGATCCGGTTAACGGCATCACCGGCATCGATAATATAAGCAAAACTGGCCATAACAACTTTAACGGCTTCGGGTATGGGAAGTAATTTAACAACCACTTCAACGATAATGCCAAGCATACCTTCAGAGCCGGTTATAACAGCAAGTAAATCATATCCAGCTGAATCCAACGCTTCACTACCAATAACAACCAGTTCGCCTTCTGTTGTAACTAACTTAACCTGTAAAATATTATTAACCGTGACACCGTACTTTAAACAATGTACACCGCCGGAGTTTTCGGCAACATTACCGCCAATCGTACAAGCCAGTTGAGAAGAAGGATCGGGCGCATAATAAAAACCAAACTCTTTCGCTGCTTCACTAATCGAAATATTTCGCACTCCCGGCTCTACCGTTGCCGTGCGATTATCCTGATCAATTTTTAATATGCGATTAAATTTGGCAAGGCTTAATACTATGCCATCTTCACAAGGTAAGGCACCACCGGAAAGACTCGTTCCTGCACCACGGGACACAACAGGCACGTTATTTTCCTGACAAAAGCGCATCACTGCCTGAACCTGTTCAATACTATCAGGTAAAACAACGGCTAAAGGCAGTTTTCGGTAAGCCGCTAACCCATCGCATTCATAAGGCACTAGCTCACAACGTTCATGCAATACGTTTTTATCAGAAAGAAGTTTTTTTAAACCGCTAACAATGAATTTTTGTTGTGTCATTTATTAATACTAACTCTCTTAATATTGACAAAACAACTACTGTCACCAGTTTTTTAAATTACAATTCAGCTTAAATATGTTTTAAGCCTTATTCTCGAAATATATATTTTTACGAAGCTTTTAATTTCTTTACCACTTTCTCTAAAGACTCACTTACTAAAGACAGCATATTTCCAGCTTCTTGCACACTATTAACATTAATGCCGACTAGCTCAGAGTCTCTCCTGATTTTTTCAACGCTGGCATTAATGCCATCTACAACTTCCACTTGTTGTTTAGTAGCCGAAGCAATGTTGTTGTTCATATCAGAAATACTCGATACCGATGCAACAACAGGTAAAATAGAGTCCATAGCTTCATTTGTATAGCTAACACATTCCATTGCTGAATCACTGTGTTTTTTAACCAGATCGTTCGCATCTGATGTTGTATTAACAAGCTGAGCAATTATTTTTTTAATCTCTTCTGTTGAGTTTGATGTTCTCTGCGCTAACAATCTGACTTCATCCGCAACAACAGCGAAACCACGTCCATACTCACCGGCACGTGCAGCTTCAATAGCCGCATTCAGGGCGAGTAAATTCGTTTGATCTGCAACGCCATGTATCACTTCGAGTACTGAGTTAATTTTACTACTATCTTCTTGCAATCTATTCATCATAGATTCCATTAACAGGATATCATCAGCCAATTTTCTTGTATTTTCAGTTGCCGTTATTAATTTATCACTGGCTACTTTTGTAGACTGATTTGCATCATAAGCTGATTCTGAAGCCTTAATCGCATTTGATGCTACTTCTGAAAATGAGTAAGAGAGTTCTTCCACGGATGAAGCAACCATCTCGGTAGATTTATTTTGATGGTCAGTCAATTCTGTTGCTTGTTCTGAAATACTTAGAGTGTTTTTACTTTCCATTACAACTTCATGTGCTTGTTTTTCTAACTCAGTGATAACGGTACTGAAGTACTCTTCAAGCTGCATACCAGACTTTTTAACAGACATAATTTCATCATAATCATAACCTTCATCAAACACTTGAGCATAATTACCTTTAACAAGGTTTTCTAAAAAGCTTTGTATCTGTACCAGAAAACTATTTGTTGCTTCTTGTAAATAATAAGTCATGTAAATCATGAATGATAACAACGCGATGATTCCTATCATCAGATATTTGATCTTCGAAGTAATGCTTTCTTTTATGGACTCAACCTTACCTCCATATTCATCAGTCTTTGCAGATAGGATAACTAATGATTCATTTAATGATTGACGACTGTCATCAACACTTTTCAGCATGGCTTCAGAGTTAGCAAGCTCTTTGCTATATCGCTTCGTTAACGAAGAAAGACTATCCATAACAGATAAATCCAATTCCTCAGGCTCTTCCGGGACTAGCGCATCTTCATCAACCTCTGAAAAGAGTCCAAGTCGTGGTAACAATCTTAATTCTTCAATTACTGCTAACATCTCCTTGTTTTTTGATAGTAAGTTATTTTTTAATTCATCAGAGTTTTTATCGATATACTTTTGTCTTAAATGAGAAAGAGCAATTAATTTCTGATTAAAATCACTGATTTTTTCCAGGTAGTCTGAACGATGAAGCGTCTCTGATTGGTTTACATAATTAAATAGCAGATCAGTATCCATGCTGCGTTCGCGTTCATTATTAATTAGTAAGGCTTGAGGGTTTGCTGATAACTTACCAGCTGCTCGAACAAGTTTAATCTGTTCTTCTACATTCAATATTTTCTCTTTAAGTTCATTCTTTTCAGCTTCATTTAGCCAGTCTACTTCTATTTTTTCTAATTCATTTAAGCGAATCTCTGCTTGCTGTAAAAATGTAGGGTCGCTGCTACGTAAATATTGTTCCAACAAAACCCTTACATCCATATTAATGGTTGTTCTATATTGTTGGTATTCACCATATATACGGTAAGGCTTTTCTAATTGAATCCAACCCCAAACGCCAATCAATACAGCTAAAAAAGTTAATACCAAACTTGATATTGAAACTGATTTACTGACAACTGATAACTTCATTTGCTCCTGCCCCATTATTTTTATTCTTACTTTCTATCGCCCAAAACAAAGCTAACTGAAGCTAATTTATATTAAAGTTTTGTTACAACTTTTTTCCTATTGCGAAAAAATACTACGTAAGTTATTGTTTAATAATGATGTTATTAAATTTTCAAGAAATGGGCGAAGGTCGCCCTATTGTTATTTTGCATGGCCTTTTTGGCTCAGCCCGAAATTGGCAAGGCATTGCCCGATCTTTAGCGGAATCACATCGAGTTATCACAGTTGATTTACGTAACCATGGTAATTCTTTCCACAAAGACACCATGTCTTATAGTGATATGGCGAAGGATGTCACTACATTATGTGCTCATTTAAAGATAAATGATGCGATATTAATCGGACATAGTATGGGTGGTAAGGTCGCAATGACCATTGCCCTAACCCAGCCAGAACAGTTCTCTGCTTTAGTCGTTGTTGATATCGCTCCCTTTAATTATGACCACGGTTTTAATACGCTGATTGAAGGTATGCTCAAGGTAGATTTGGACAATATAAAAAATCGTGCTGAAGCTGAAGCAGAATTAAAAAAAACGACAGATGACATTAATATTGTTCAGTTTGTTTTACAGAACCTGACGCGAGATGAAGGAAAATTTTGCTGGCGAGTCAATCTTGAGACAATTTACAGTAGCCTGCCTTCGATAAGTCAGTTCCCAGATAGTTTAAAAAACCAAACATGCCGCATGCCGACTCTGTTTCTGGGAGGGTCTGAATCCGCTTATATAAAAAGCATACATAATGAAGCGATATACCAACATTTCCCCGCCGCAGAAATCACCATGATAGAAGGCGTAGGCCACTGGCCACATGCAGAAAAACCGAAAGAATTCCTGCAAGAGGTCAAAACCTTCATTAACTGCGTATAAATGTTGATACTTCCATTCTAATCGCTAGAATGAGCCTCCTTTTCAATACTGAAGACACACAATGAGCACGAAAGACATTAACAAAGTTGTATTAGCCTATTCCGGCGGATTGGACACGTCCGTTATTCTTACCTGGTTGAGAGATACCTATAACTGTGAAGTGGTGACATTTACCGCAGATTTAGGCCAAGGTGAAGAAGTCGAACCGGCACGCGCCAAAGCGGAAAAAATGGGCGTTAAGGAAATCTATATTGAAGACCTCAGAGAAGAATATGTCCGCGACTTTGTTTTTCCAATGTTTCGAGCCAACACTATTTATGAAGGCGAATATCTATTAGGCACGTCTATCGCAAGGCCACTCATTGCTAAACGTCTGGTAGAAATCGCTAATGAAACCGGTGCCGATGCCGTATCACATGGCGCGACCGGAAAAGGTAATGATCAGGTGCGTTTTGAATTAGGTGCTTATGCGTTAAACCCAAATATTCATGTTATTGCTCCATGGCGTGAATGGGACTTAAACTCGCGAGAAAAATTACTCGCCTATGCCGAACAACAAGGCATTCCAATTGAGGCAAAGAAAAAAGGCGCATCACCTTACTCTATGGACGCTAACTTGTTACACATTTCCTATGAAGGTAATGAACTGGAAGATCCGTGGTGCGAACCAGAAGAATCAATGTGGCGTTGGACCACTTCGCCAGAAAAAGCACCCGATGAAGCAGAATATATCGAAATTGAATTTAAGTCTGGCGATGCCATTGCATTGAATGGCAAAAAATTATCCCCGGCGGAAATGTTAACTAAATTAAATGAACTGGGTGGTAAACATGGTATTGGTCGCGATGACATTGTTGAAAACCGCTATGTTGGCATGAAATCTCGTGGTTGTTACGAAACACCAGGCGGCACAATTCTGCTTAAAGCACATCGTGCCATAGAATCACTTACGCTTGATCGAGAAGTCATGCACTTAAAAGATGAACTAATGCCAAGGTATGCGAAGTTAATTTATAACGGTTATTGGTGGAGCCCAGAAAGACAAGCGATGCAAAGTTTGATTGACGATACACAAACAACCGTTAATGGCATAGTTAAACTGAAACTATTCAAAGGCAATACTTATGTCGCAGGCAGAAAATCTGATACAGACAGTCTGTTTGATGAAACCATTGCAACTTTCGAAGATGATGAAGGTGCTTACGATCAAAAAGACGCCGAAGGCTTTATCAAACTCAATGCGCTGCGTTTAAAAATACAAGCTAGAAAGAAATAGAAATTTAAAACTGTTTAAATAAAAACACCCCTATCTGAAAACAGGTAGGGGTATTTTTTTATCTATAGATATCGTTTTAAATACTTAAGTTACCAGGCAGAAGCAGATATTCCCTTAAATTCTAATCTAGCCCTCTTCATTTTATAAATTCTCGTTTATTTTTTTTAGACTTAATTTTTCCTCAAATTCTTTCTTTGATCTTTGGCTTATATAAAATAGATCTTTTTTATCCTCAGACATTATAGTTTCGACTCGTAAGCCTCCAAAACCCAACTTGCCAATAACAAAAAGTGATTCTTTATTACGTATTTCATCATAAAAGACTTTTGATACACATAATCTACCGTCTTTAAAATCTCCTCCTTTAATTTTAATTGATACCGGACAACAACCCACTTTAGTCTTGCATCCATAACGATATGGTCGTTCAATATTTAAAGTAAGAGAATGATATTCAGCCCAGTGATCTTGTATTCGTGGGACGATAACCAGTACCAGTGCTAAGTAAAAAAGCACCCCAGCAATAAAAGCAATTGCTAAGTCAATTAATATAACTAATATAATATCTCCTTTGCCAATCCTTGGTAGCCTATGTCTTGCAATCGCATTCAAGATTCCGAAAAACACACCAAACGCAGTTGAGGCAAATATAACATGTAAGTAATATTCTTTTATTGGAAGGAATTCAAGTCTAGGAGTAAATGAAACAACTATAACTAACATTATTAAAAACTTTTCATATCGTGTGAAAATGACTCGATTTGTTTTTAATAATGAATCTTTTATTGTGTTTTGGTTTACGGCATCTTTTTCTTTTGATTGAATGAAATGAATATCGCAATAATGGCAATAACTCCTATTATCTTCAAACACTTCTCCACACTTTTGACATTTAGCCATTAGACAGATAACTAGAGTTTACAGGACACCTAGTCTTATATATTTCGAAAGGTAACATCTTAAAAACCTCCTTGTTAACGTACGCTTTGGTTCGTTAAGAGTATAACTTTATTTATATAACAAAACAAAACCGTCTCTAAATTGATACATAACAATCATGTATTGATTCTCTGTTTTAAATATTTTCATTACTGATAAGTTTCATTTTGTGTGACTGTTATCACATAGAAACTGCTTTTATGTTCTCTCACTGTGAAAACAATCACATCTTGTCTTTTTTTAAACATCTATATTTATGCCTTATTAAAACAATAAAAACATATAATGATGAGGCATAGATAAGTGACGGTAATAGATAATTATAATAATATTGAACCAAAAACGTCAGTTGGATCATTGAACATAGATTACCTTGAACAACCTGTCAGACGGACTGCTACTGACAGCAATCAAGACTTACACTATTTATATACACAAGCACCAACTGGAATTATCCTGACAATTATTGCTGCCTTATTAGTAACTTGGTTTATATTGCCAGTCGTACCTGACTATATCTACATTCCCTGGCTGACATTCATAGTCTTAACCGCTTTTACACATACATTTATCATTAATCAATTTTCTAAACAAAAAAGTAATCTGCAAGTTAATAATCAATGGGCCATTTATCAGACTTTTATGGTAGGTATAACAGGCTTTGCCTTTAGTATTGGTTATCTTCTTTTTCTTCCTTTACTGAGTCCGTTTAATCAAATTATTCTGTTATTAATACTGGCAACATTAGCTGTTTCGTTTCTTCCTATTCTTTCGGCTTTTCTACCTGCTTATATTATTTATATTTCTGCATTTATCTTCCCTATGGTGTTCTGGATTTATAATTTATCACCAGAAAAAGCTTATCCCATAGCAGTGTTACTCGCAGTGACTTATTGTATGTTAGTTGTGATAGCGAGTTATTATTCAAAAATATTGATGGAAGCATTTGGTTTGGCCAGAGAAGTTAATGGGCAGATTAAAACGCTTTATGACATTATCGATAAAACCAAAACATTGAATGTAAAACTGAAAAAAGACATTTATGAATACATAAAGAAAAACAATTCTGTTTCAAAAGAAAAACAGCAAGCAGAAATCACATTACAATCAATAGGCGAAGGCGTTATTTCGACAGATCAGAATGGCAGAATAAAATACATTAACCCCATCGCTGAAATATATACCGGCTGGGAAGCGAAAGATGTCAAAGGCATGTATTTATCAACGATATTAACACTGGTTGATGAGTCAACTCATATTGCCTTACCTAACCCTGTTACAGAATGTTTGGAAAAAAATATCCCTATCAATAGTAAAGATGGCTGCATTCTTGTCAGACGTGATGGACTTGAATATGCCATTGAATACAGCACGACACCGATTAATGAAAATAATATCGCAGCCGGTACTGTGATGATATTTCGTGATGTTACTGAAAAGCGGAATATGCAAAAAACACTGGATTGGCAGGCAAAACATGATCCGTTAACAGGCTTGATTAATCGTCGTGAATTTGAAGAACGCTTGAATAAGTTAATATCAAATCCACGCGAATCCGGGCGTGAACATGCGCTTTGCTTTATTGACCTGGATCGATTCAAACTTATTAATGATAGTTGCGGACATTTGGCAGGCGATCAGTTGCTTATCAAAATATCAGATCGCTTAAGAAAAATAGCGCGTGATACCGATACGATAGCCAGACTGGGTGGCGATGAATTTGCCGTACTGTTATACAGCTGCAATACTGGCAAAGCCAAGTTAATTGCAGAAATATTTCAGGAAGAAGCATTTAACAGTAAATTTGATTGGTACGGAAAACATTTTTCTGTCGCTGCCAGCATTGGCATTGTTCCTTTAAATGAATCGACAACGTCTTTAACAGAATTACAAAGGACCGCAGATCTGGTTTGTTATCGAGCGAAAGATGCAGGAGGAAACAGGATAGAAGTTTATGAAGAAGGACAAATAGAACAAACAGAAAAACACACCGGCGAATTAAAAATACTGGAGGATTTACAGCATAATCTGGAAAAAGAAAAATTTACAATTTTTACACAACGTATAAAACCGCTTGATTCGCTTAATGATATTTTATTTCACGAAGTCCTATTACGTATGCATAATTCAGAAGGCCAATTATTAAACGCGAGCCATTTTATGCATACGGCAAAAATGTATCATTTATTATCAGCGATTGATAATTGGGTGCTAAAAGTAGTAATGGAATTAATTTCCTATGGTAGCCCTCTATTTAATAAAGCCCACCTTATTAGCATTAATCTTTCGCAACAATCAATCTGTGATGAAAAATTTATAAAACATATTATTAATTTATTTGATGAATATAATATCCCTACTGGAAACATCTGTTTTGAATTAAACCAATGTCAATTCGATGGTTCAACACAAGCATTCAAACGATTTGTTACTTTACTAAAGAAACAAGGCTGTAAAGTCGCATTAGATGATTTTAATTACAACCCAAGCAATATTAATTTAATCAAACAGTTGGGCGTTGACTTTATAAAAATAGATGCCAGAGAGTTTGGTGATATTAATGATAGCAAAAATTATAATTATCAATTATTGGAATCAATTAATGGTATTAACCATTTAACTGGTGCTCAGACCATTATCAAATGCATTGATAATGAAAACATTATCGAACACCTGCATGAAATTGGCACTGATTACATTCAAGGCTATTCAGTCGAGGCACCACAAGCAGTTAATAATAGTTAACTTCTGTTTTTTATTATCAGCGGCAATGTCATTGTCTGTATAAACAAGGTAAAAATGACAACACCAAATGCTATTGCTTGAATCGTATACCAATATGTCAGTGTCAAAGGTAATGATAACGCCAGAGCTAAAGTCACTGTCCCACGAACACCTCCCCAGACCAGAACAGATTGTTCTTTAAACGAAAAGGATTCAACGCCAGGGATATAAGCGATTAAGGGAAATGCAGAAAATATCATCACTACTCTGGAAATGCTTATCGCCGCTATACCAATAATGATCGCTAACCACTGATCAATAAAAAGACTCAAAGTAATACTGACTCCAGCTAATAGAAATATCATTGATTCAGCTATTGATACTGAAAATCGCCACAGATGAACTTTATCCAAATCTTCTGGATTATGTTTGTAGGATAAATAATGAAAGATTATTCCGCATGAAAGAACGGAAATAACACCAGATATACTTAAATGATACTCAGCTAGAAAAAATGACAAATAGGCTGATACAAGACATATCAATGCATATAGAACTTTATTTTTTATTAGTTTAGTAATCCAATATGTTATGAAACCGATAACTAAACCAACAAATGCTCCGCCCAGAAGCACCAGTAAGAAACGCATGAAGAAGACTGATATATTACTGACTTCCTGTTTTCCTGTTGCTATGGCTATAAAGATACTAAATAAAACAATAGCCGTTGCATCATTAAATAAACTTTCTCCTTGTAATATTATGCGTATTCTTTATATGCGTAATAGCTCAGGCGCGCTCGGCGGCGCTTCGAAAAAAGACGCGGAGGTAATCGTAGTCGACGTCTTCTCTCTCCCTCGTGGGCGATGCAGC
>JBMZNW010000066.1:0-9665 GCA_049619915.1 Gammaproteobacteria bacterium | reverse complement strand
AAGAATTAAAGTAGAACGATGTCGTATTGTTCCTGTGTATACAAAGGTTCTACTTGAAAAGCGATTGAACGACCAATAAACGATTCCAGTTCAGCAACGCTGGTTGATTCATCATCTAGTAACATATCAACGACCTTTTGTGAGGCAACGACCAATAGTTTATTAGCATCAAACTGTCTAACTTCTCGTAATATTTCTCGAAAAATTTCGTAACAAATAGTTTCAGCCGTTTTGATTGACGCGCGCCCATCGCATGTTGGACAAGCTTCACAGAGAACATGTTCTAAGCTTTCTCGTGTTCTTTTTCTTGTCAGTTGAACTAAGCCGAGTGATGTCAATTCACTAATCAGTGTTTTTGAGTGATCTTTTTCAACATTTTTTTCCAGCGAGCGTAAAACTTGTCTGCCGTGTTCCGGATCTTGCATATCAATGAAGTCAATAATAATAATGCCACCCAAATTTCGTAAACGTAACTGACGCGCTATCGTATGAGCTGCTTCAAGGTTCGTTTTATAAATGGTTTCTTCCTGATTTCTATGGCCTACAAAAGCACCTGTATTGACATCAATCGTCGTCATCGCTTCAGTCTGATCAATAATTAAATAGCCACCAGATTTTAATGAGACTTTTCTATTTAATGAACGTTGTATTTCATCTTCGATAGAATACATATCAAGAATAGGGTGGCTACCTGTATAGTGCTCTATTCTGGTTAATAGTTCCGGAATAAAATGTTTAGAAAACTCAGTAACGCGTTGATAGGTTTCTTTTGAGTCTATGCGGACTTTACCAATTTCAGAATGAGCTAAATCACGCATTGTTCGCATAACAAGTGGCAAGTCTTCATAGACATTACCTGGCGGATAGGTGTTTTCTGCACGAACAACGATTGAGTCCCAGATTTTTTTTACAAATTCGATATCTTTATGAATATCTTCGTCAGGAATATTCTCTGCTGCAGTTCTAACGATGAAGCCACCTTTCTTTAATAACTCCGTTTCGCTAACGGTATCGTGTAGTACAACATTATCGCTATTCGCAACGGCCAGGTTATCGATGCCAGACATGTAATTTAGAATGGTGTTACGAAGCCTTTCTTTTTCTACTTCGTCTTCTATTCGTTGCGAAATACCAATTGAAGGATAATCGGGAACAAAAACAATATAGCGAGAAGGAATAGAAAGGCGTGTTGTTAATCTTGCTCCTTTACTGCCAATCGGATCTTTAACGACTTGAACGAGAATTTCATCGCCTTCATTAATCCTGCTTTCAATAGGAAGCGCTTCAACAGAACTATTTATTTCCGTTTCTGACTCAGAATCAGGGTCAATATTATTGGAAACGATATCCGAGCTATGTAGGAAACCGGTACGTTGCAGTCCAATATCAATAAAGGCGGCCTGCATTCCCGGCAAGACACGCGAAACACGGCCCTTAAAAATATTTCCAACCAAGCCACGCTTTTGAGTACGTTCAATATGCACTTCCTGCAATATGCCATTTTCCACAACACAAACACGGGTTTCTTGTGGAGTAACATTAATCAGAATCTCTTCACTCATGGCAGACCAACTTTATTTATTTTGGTCGATTATATCACCATCTTACTATTATGTGACGATGAAATTCCATACAAAAACAATGAGTTATAGTAAGTTCATAGTATTGCTCTTAGAAAAGTACTACTTTTGAGGTTTGGTTTTTGTACTATTTTGTAAACAGAGGTTTATGAGGTAAAGCTCTTTAAGCTTTAATTGTTGTCAAAATAGAATATTTTGAAGCTATGCGGCTTCTGTATCACTGCTATCGCTTATTTTGGCACTCATTATACAGTTCCGACCTTTTTCTTTTGCTTCATAAAGTGCGTTATCTGCAAAATTTAATAGCTTAATAGCTGATAGTTTTTTATCAGGTATGTATGTCGCTATACCAATACTTGCGCTAATTTTTACAGGTATAGTAGGGATATCATATTCAGTATCAATTTTTTCTATATCTGCTCTTATTTTTTCAGCTATTTTGAATGAATAATTTTCATCGGTATCAGGAAGCACAATAATAAATTCATCGCCGCCATAGCGAAAAAGAATGTCTGTCGTTCTATTTAGATGTTTATTAATAATCTTAACTATTTCAACTAGGCAGTTATCGCCAGCTTGATGGCCTTTCTCATCATTTAGGGTTTTAAAATTATCAACATCGATAACGACGATTGATAGTTCCATTTTATAACGCATACAACGAAACCATTCACGTTCCATATGTTCATCCATATGCAGTCTGTTTTTTGCTCCAGTAAGAGGATCAGTGCTAGCAGTCAATAAAAGTTTCTTATTGGTTTCTGATAAACTTTCAGTCACCGAAAATAGTTTTTTTTGCATATCATAAATTCGTTGCATCGCTTTTAATTTTGCATTGAGAACAATGCTGCTGACTGGCTTGGTTAAATAATCATCACCGCCTACTTTAATGCCTTCGGATAAATTTTTATCATCATTGCGGCTTGTTAAGAAAATGATAGGTATCCATTTATCAGTTTCTTTCGAACGAATTTCTTTTGCGACTTCAAATCCATTCAGCCCGGGCATTTCAACATCAAGAAGTACCAGATCAGGCTTTTCAGAATGATAAAGTTCTAATGCCTCAATTCCATTGTATGCTTGAATAACTTCAAAGCCAGGTTGATGAATCATAGAAGATGTCATCATCATCATAGATTTCGAGTCTTCAGCCAAAAGTATTTTCATTTATTAATAATATTCAGAATATATTAAGTAATAATGATATCGGTTGAATGCTAATAAACTTTAGATTATTTGAGTGTTTGGGTTCTGTTTAATTAACAGCATGCTAACCGTTGTCAGTTTGACATTTACATGCTGCAAGCATGATAAAGACTGTTAATGAGAATTAGAAAAATTGCTGATTTTCAAGATTTCCGCTTCTAAAAATAACAATAAATAATAATTATGGTAGTTTATTTTTAGCTTAGAAAAGCTAGAAAGATCAAAAGCTTGGAAATAAAAGTATGTAAAGAATCACCTGTTTGTAGTATTGCCACTAAAAACAGGTGATAAAGGCTGAGTTATTCGATTACGAGTACAGCATCAGATTCTTCATCAGCATCTAAAAATATATCGTCATAACCTTCTACTGGTGGATTACCATCGAAAATCAAGTTATCTCGTTGCTGTAAAAAGGCTTCTTTTGTAAAAGAGTAAGGATCAATTGCTGCTTCATCACGAATATTTGAAGCTTCAATAAGATTCGCCCGTGTATTAATAGCATTAAGTGCGCTTACAGGTAGTAACACTGTACTGGTAATATAAAAAAACGGGTTTAAAAGTGTACTTGGTGCTTGGTCTGTCACATCACGTACAGTACTGGGGCCAAGTAATGGAATGTAGAGGTATGAGCCCTCATCAACTCCCCATGTCGCTAATGTCTGACCAAAATCTTCCTGGTTTTTTGGCAGGCGGAAGTCATTGGTAGCAACATCGAGAATACCACCAAGACCTAATGTTGAGTTAAAGATAAATCGAAGTGAATCATTAACTGCTTGCGTGAATTTACCTTGCAACAAATCATTAAAAATAACGTTGAGGTAACTTAGGTTGTCGAAAAAGTTTGTTACCCCGTTTCTAATCGGTTGTGGTGTTACTTCTACATATTTTTCTGCAACGGGTTTCATTAAATGTTGATCAAGTGTTTCATTAACATCATAGAAAACACGGTTTGCCGATTCAAAATTATCTTCATTTCCAGCCGTGCTATCTGGCGTCGATGTTGTCGCACAGCCACTGGCTATAACTAATAAACCTAAAAGAATGATGTGTTTTGATAGATTAAAAAAACGCGTTCCGATCATTTTGCTTCTCTCAATTAAACTAAAAGTTGTGGTGAATTTGTTCTAACTATAATTGTCGTCGGATATTGACATACCTTTAGCAACGAGACAATTTATAAATGCTTTATTGTGATGAATTTGGATGTATGTCCATGATTTTTTTCTGGATATTTTCTATTAGTGCGTCAAAACCTTGAGCTTTTATAACAGAAGAATATTCTCCTCGCTTTAGAGATAAATCATTAACACCATTCGCTATAACACTGATAATTTTCCATTTTTCATTATCACTTTGAACAATATAATTAAACGAAACCGAGTCGCCATCAGTTTGCACTAATTCAGTTTTTACTAGGTATCGCCCTTTCTTCATTGGTTCTACAGCAATATGTTTGAAAGTCTCATTTTCATAAGAATCAAAGCGGTCAACATAGGTAGCTATAGTTAAGCGATTAAATAAATTAATAAAATCTGTTCGTGTTTTTTCATCCAGAGACTTCCAGTATCGACTTAATACGACTCGGGAGATTAACGGTGTATTAAAGTTTTCGACGATGACTTTTTCTAACAATGCATAGCGTTCTTCAAAGCTGCTTGTCTTATCACTTTTTTTGGCACTTTCCTCGGCACTTTGCATAATGCTAATCAGCGCATTATGTAACTCATCAACAGGCGCTCGCATTGCATTTTCCTGCTCTGTATTGGCTGACACTAAATTTGCTGAAAGGAAAAAGCAAATGATCAGAAATACTTTTAAGAGTATTTGAATAGATTGAAACGAGTAGTTTTTGAAAGCCATATTTATTAAATCCGTTCTTTATTAATTATTGACGCTGATTTTTTGCAAATGTTTCAATTAATTGTAATAACGCCCTTTCCAGTTTGCGCCTTTGGCGAAGTAATAGCGGTAAGCCGAACTCCAGGTCATAACAAGGTATAACACTCCAATTAATGGCAAGCATAGCGCATAGGCAGGGTTCATTGAATAATAGCGTAAAGTGGGCAGGTAACATCCGACCTGTATGGCAAGAATAATCAAACCTGTTACAAATGTCTGTGCCTGAAATAAAGCTAAAGCAGGTAAGCAAAAAGCTGCCAGCATTAATAATGTGCAAACCAATAATAATAGCGGCGAATAAAATAACTGCGTGTAGGCGGTACGTGCAACCATTTGCCAGATGCTGGATAGGGTATCGTAGCTACGAATACTAATGGCTGAATGCGTCATACCGGTCCAGATTTTATGCTTTTTGTTTTTGACTTGTTTAGCCAGAGAGCAGTCATCAATCAGTGCATTTTTAATACACTCAAAGCCACTGAGCTCTTCTAACACTTTCGTTTCTATAAAAATAAAACCACCGGCTGCTGCTGCAATCCATGAGTTCGGCTTATTCGATAAATGAAACGGATAAAGTAACTTAAAGAAAAAGATAAATGCAGGCATTAATAGCTTTTCCCAAAAGGACTGCATTTTCAGAAAAGCCATTAATGACAACATTTGTAATTGTTCATTCTTTGCTTTTTCCAGCACGACAGGAATCAGATTTTCTTTAAGGACAATATCGGCATCAAGCAGAATAATGTAGGGCGTTTTAACTTGCTGCCGTCCTTGTTCCAGTGCCCAGAGTTTGCCACTCCATCCTTCTATTAGTTCTTTTCCATTAACAATCGTCAGGTTTTGTAAACCAACAGATTTGGCTAATCCGCTTGTATCATCAGTGGACTGATCATCAACCAGAATAACATTAAGGTTATTGCCCTGATTTTTAAGTGCAGATAATGTTTCAGTAATATTCTCAGCTTCGTTTCTGGCAGGAATTAAAACGGTAATGTCGGATAAATCCGGTTTTTCAGTGATATTAGTACTATCTAGCGATTCCCGTGTACTCCACGGACGCCAAGGTAATAAGAGTATAGAGAGCCAGATTAGCAATCCTGGCAAGATTGCCAGGAATGTGAGTTCCATAAATTGTTACGCGACTTGTTTACTACTGCCGCAACTTTTTGTCGGTTTCGATTCGCTAACAAGTTCTGGCTTGCTGACTTCACTTTCTTTATAAAGAATAGGTAATTCAGGCGCCATTTCGCCGTCCGTTTTTGAGCCTTTTAGCCACACATTCAATGCTTTTAATGGATTTGCCACTGTGTCATTGACAGCTGTTGCTTCAAAGCCGGAATGCACCATACAGTTATCACATTTCGGATTGCGGCCAACGCCATATTTGTCCCATTCTGTTTCTTCCATTAAGGCAGAAAAAGTTGGGGCATAACCTTCGCCGACGAGTAAATAACAGGGTTTCTGCCAGCCGAAGACATTACGTGTTGGATTACCCCAAGGCGTACATGCGTAAGTTTGGTTTCCAGCAAGAAAATCCAGATATAAAGAAGACTGGTTAAAACGCCATTTCTTACCCACGCCTAATTTAAATAAATTACGGAATAATTGTTTGCTATCGCGTTTCTTTAAAAAGACATCTTGTTGTGGCGCTCTTTCATAATGGTATCCCGGCGAAATCGTGACGCCTTCGACACCGAGTTCCATTGCCATGTCCATGAATTCTGCCACTTCTTCAGCCGTTTCATTCTGGAAAAGCGTACAGTTAATCGTGACGCGAAAACCTCTATCAATAGCTTGTTTAATAGCAGTAATACACTTATCGAAAACACCCGTTAAGCAAACAGAAGAATCATGACGTTCTTTATTACCATCCAAATGGACAGAGAAAGTCAGATAGGGTGACGGTGTGTACTTGTCCATATTTTTCTTCAGTAAAATGGCATTGGTACACAGGTATACGAATTTTTTCTTTTCGATATAGCCTTTTACAATTTTATCCATTTCTTTATGAATCAAAGGCTCGCCGCCGGCAATCGATACGACTGGTGCGCCACATTCGTCTATGGCACTCATGCAATCTTCATAACTGAGGCGTTTATCGAGAATTTCTTTCGGATAATCGATTTTGCCACAACCGGCGCAGGCCAGATTACAGCGAAACAAAGGTTCCAACATCAATACCAGTGGGTACTTCTTTTGACCACTGAGCTTTTTGCCAAGGATATATTTACCCATTTTGTATTGCTGAATTAGAGGAACACCCATTAAATCGACTCCAGATTTTAGTTGATTTCGCTGTATTATAGCGATTATAAGCTTAAAAAGCCGCTACGATAAGGCATGCTCAGCAGAATGTACAGCCTTGTTGTTTCCTTCATTTTTCAGGCCTTTAAGTCATTTATGACATTTTTGTGACGGGTTCTCCTTGCATGCAAAAACGTCACTATTCATAATACGATTCTTTTTAGAAAAATAAGAAATGAGCAACGAAATCAACACACCTTTACTCGATCAAATCAATTGTCCAGCCGATCTCAGGAAGCTGCCAGAGTCACAATTGGAACAACTTGTCGAAGAAGTTCGACTATTCCTGCTTCACTCTGTAAGCCAGAGTGGTGGCCACTTTGCGGCGAGCTTGGGTGTTGCCGAACTAACTGTTGCATTGCATTATTTATACAATACCCCGGAAGATAATCTGGTTTGGGATGTCGGTCATCAGGCCTATATCCATAAAATCCTCACTGGTAGAAAAGATCAATTACACACAATCCGTCAATGGGAAGGTCTAGCGCCTTTTCCAAAACGTGACGAAAGCGAATATGACTGTTTTGGCGTAGGTCATTCCAGTACATCAATTAGCGCTGCCTTGGGCATGGCAATCGCTGCTCAAAGATTGGGTTCGAATAGCAAAAGTGTCGCGATTATCGGTGATGGTGGTCTGACCGCAGGTATGGTATTCGAAGCAATGAACCATGCGGGCGCCGAACATGCCAATATGTTAGTCATTCTAAATGATAATAATATGGCGATATCGCCAAATGTTGGCGCGCTTTCAAACCGCTTTGCGCAAATACTTTCTGGAAAACTCTATTCTACTGTTCGTAAGAGTAGCAAGAAGGTTCTATCTAATATTCCAAATGCAGTCGAAATTGCTAAGCGTGCAGAAGAACATGTTAAAGGTTTAATTACACCGGGTACTTTATTTGAAGAATTCGGTTTTAATTATATTGGTCCAATAGATGGACATGATTTACCAACTTTATTATCAACACTGAAAAACATTCAAGAACTCGAAGGCCCGCAATTCCTGCATATCATTACGCAGAAGGGTAAAGGTTACGCGCCGGCTGAAGATGATCCGGTTAAGTATCATGGTGTGACGCCGTTTGATCCGAATAAAGGTATTGTCCCATCAGGTAAACCAGCATCCGGCCCAAGCTACAGTAAAGTATTTGGTGACTGGGCGATTGATATGGCGAATGAAGATCATCGTTTTGCTGCTATCACTCCGGCTATGCGTGAAGGTTCAGGTTTGGTCGAGTTTGAAAAAGCACATCCTGATAAGTATTTTGATGTCGCTATTGCAGAACAACATAGTGTTACTGTTGCAGCAGCGATGGCAATTGATGGTTTAAAACCCGTTGTCGCAATCTATTCGACTTTTCTACAACGTGCTTATGATCAATTAGTGCATGATGTTCTGGTGCAGGATATTCCTGTGCTGTTTGCTATTGATCGCGCAGGTTGTGTTGGTGCTGACGGTGCAACACATAATGGTGCTTATGATTATAGTTTCATGCGTTGCTTGCCTAATATTATTATTATGGCGCCAGCCGATGAAAACGAATGCCGACAAATGCTTTATACCGGTTATATTCAGGATTGCTCAGCTGCAGTGCGTTATCCGCGTGGTATTGGTCCAGGTGTAGAAGTACAAAAAGAAATGACTGCATTGCCAGTCGGTAAAGCAGAGATAAAACGCGAAGGTAAACGCATTGCCATACTTGCTTTCGGTAGTGTCGTCGCCGATTGTGAAAAGATTGGTGAAGAACTGGATGCGACCGTTGTTAATATGCGTTTTGTTAAACCACTAGATGAATCATTAATCATTGATATGTGTGCTAATCATGATTTGATTATTACCGTTGAAGAAAACGTGATTCAAGGTGGTGCCGGTGCAGGAGTTAATGAAGTTATTGCCGCACATGGTATTGCTCAACGCATTGCCAATTATGGTTTACCTGATCGATTACTTCCTCATGGTTCAAGAGAAGATATGTTAAGAGATGCCGGTTTGGATTATGACGGTATTCTTAATTTTATTACTGAGCAGATTGATGAGAGTGAAAGAGCTAGGAAAGTTAGTAGTATTTCCTGATTAAAAATATCTTAAAGGGTTAAGGAGAACCCGCAGTTATGAAAGTAAGGGATTTGATCAAACAACTGGAAAAAGAAGGCTGGTATCTAGCACGTACACGAGGCAGCCATCGACAATTCAAACATCCCAAAAAATCTGGAACAGTAACTGTTGCTGGAAAAAGTAATATTGACGTGCCACCCGGCACATTAAATGCCATACTTAAACAGGCTGGACTGAAGAAGTGAGGTATCCATTATGAAATATGCTGTCGTAATTGAACAAGGTGATACAAGTTTTGGTGCATATGTACCTGATTTACCAGGGTGTGTTGCTACGGCTGAAACAAGAGAAGAAGTTGTTAAATTAATTCACGAGGCAATTGAGTTTCATATTGAAGGTTTAAAGGAAGATGGACAGCCTATTCCTAAAGCTTCTTCGAGTGTTGAGTTTATAAACGTAGCAGCGTAGTTTTTAAATTAGTTTTTCGCCTGATGGCGAGTCACTTCTTTTTGCGTGGCCAAAAAGAAGTAACCAAGAAAAAGGCCACCCCAAATGCCTTGCCCTAAAGGGTGCCCTCGCTGTTATTTAATTTCATTCGGTACGCGCATAAACGACATCCT
>JBMZNW010000065.1:0-9715 GCA_049619915.1 Gammaproteobacteria bacterium | reverse complement strand
TTGTAATGGTAAAGCAGCAAGTATTTTAAGTTTTGGTATTAAAGACGGCGCAGCAGGCGGCGCAAGATTTATTGATGCGCTCGAATTAATTACGCGTCTGGTTAATATTGGTGATGCCAAATCTTTAGCCTGTCATCCGGCAACAACTACTCACCGACAGCTCTCGCCAGAAGAACTTGAGAAAGCAGGTGTCTCGGAAGACCTTGTGCGTCTTTCAATTGGTATTGAACATATTGATGATTTACTTGCAGATATAGAGCAGGCATTAGCTAAAGTTTAATCAGCTTATTCATTAAACTACTATAATTATTTCCATGCGATTTATTTATAGTAGTTTATTTGTGCTTCTCTTTTTGGCATGTAGCGATAACCAAGAACCTAAAAGTCTTTTTGATCAGGGTAAGTATGAAAAGGCGTTACCGTTATGGCTTGCTTTGGCAGAGCAAGGCGATAGTTTGGCTCAGAATTATGCCGGGATTCACTATTACCTTGGTCTAGGAATAAAAAGAAATCACCAGCAAGCAAAGGAATGGTTTGAAAAGTCTGCGACACAAGGTTTAGCGGATGCGCAATATAATTTGGCTGTCATGTATGAAAACGGCGAATTTGTAAAACAAGATTATCTTACTGCTGCAATGTGGTATTCACTGGCTATTGAACAAGGTAATTTACATGCACAAACAAGAATGCAATCGATATTAGATGAGCATAAACTCTTTCCGAATCAATATAAGCGAGCGCAAGAACTCGCAAAACAATATAGGTGATAAATTATGCCATTAGTTAATATTTCAATTTTAAAAGGTAAGTCTCCTGAATATATTAAAGCGGTGACTGATGGAATTAATTCAGCAGTAATAGAAACAATGGGCTTTCCCGATGATGATCGTTATCAAATAGTACACGAGCTAGAGCAACACTGTTTACAGTATCAGGATAGGCAAGAAGACAGAGTCATGATGCATTTAACAATGCGTGCCGGCCGTTCGAACAAAGCGAAACAGGCTTTTTATGCAAAAGCCGTTGAGAATCTGGCAAAAGATCCGGGAATAAAACCAGAGAATGTATTAATCACGATTGTAGAAAATCATGATATTGATTGGTCATTCAAAGATGGTATTGCCCAGTTTGTAGTTTGAATAATCAATAATAATTCAACTTTTTCTTTACTTGTGTTAGCTAGCGGTGCAAGCAATATAAAGGTAAAGGTAAGTGTATCTCTTTTGCCTTGTACAGAGAGTCTATAAATTTATAATTTTCTTGCTTATGAACCCACTTTGAATCGTCCAACTTCTGCATGAAGACCGCCTGCAAGCTGTTCAAGTTCTACCGAGGCATTACTTATCTCTTGTTTTATATCAGCTGATTTTCGTGAAGTATCCTGTAATGTTAAAACGCTACTTGATATGCCTTCTGCAACAATGGTCTGTTGTTCTATAGAGCTGGCTATTTGTGTTGTCATGTCATCCATTTGACGTACTTTATCTACGATTTCTTTTAATGACAGATCAACTTGCTGTGCTTGACCAACAACGTTTTCCGCCATGGCACGGCTACGACTCATACGATTAACCGCTTCTTGAGTATTTTTTCTCAACTTTTCAATCGTACTTCTTACTTCTCCGGTAGATTGTTGAGTGCGTGCTGCTAGCGTGCGGACTTCATCGGCAACGACGGCGAAGCCACGACCTTGTTCACCTGCGCGAGCAGCTTCAATAGCAGCGTTAAGTGCAAGCAGATTAGTTTGTTCGGCAATGTCATTAATCACTTCAATAACAATATCAACAGTTTCACTGGTTTTACCGACTTCTTCAATGACAATGGATGATTCTCGAATATCTTCTCCAAGTGAATGTATTGCTTGTAATGCCTGCTGTTCTAGCTCTCTACCTTGATCTGCTTCATGTCGAGTTTCTTCTGCTGCAGTTGCTGATTCATGCACATTCTTTTCGATACTTTTCAGTGTCACAGATATTTCTTCTGTTGACGTAGAAACTTGTTCGGTTTCTTTTACCTGATTATCAATGGTGAGCCCATTTTGTTCACAGAGTGTACTGAGGCTTTTAGAAGCGGAGTTTACTTGTGAGATTGATGAGATGATGTGTAATACCATGGTTTCAAGTTTGGTTACAAACCGATTAAAGTTATTAGCTAGTTCACCCAGTTCATCTGTGCTTTTAACATCCAGTCGCACTGTAAGATCGCCATCACCATCAGCAATTTCTTTTAATAACTGGCTGGTACGACGCAATGGTGTCATTATAAATCGTGTAAGCAGCCAAGTTATGACGCTGCCAAATAATAAAGAAAATACGGTAATGCCTGTTACCGTTGCTTCCCCTATCAGCATTTGTTCATGTAACAGGTCTGCCTGTTCATTCATTGTACTGTTTACACTCTCTTTCAATGCTTCCGCTGTAGCCGCTATTTCTGGGCCAATTGTATCCATCCTGCGTATGCCTTTATTGCGTTCTTGAATCGCATTAACAACACCATCGAATGCCTGTTTATAATCATCAAGCAAAGTTTTAACCTCATCACTGAGTTGGCGCCTTTGCGGATTTTGTAACTCGCTATCCATTAGCGCTAATTCCTTGCGTAAAACATTAACTTCTTTTTCAACACGTTGACGCGAGTCATCATCATTATTCATTAAGAATTTATAAACATAGAGTCGTGCCAATAGTAAATGCTTTTGTGCAAGGCCAGCTTGATAAGCAGCCTCAACATCAAGATCACGTTTTGCCGTTATCATAATTTCAGACAAAGCAACTTCCATTGGTCGTCCTTTCGCATCCAGTTCATTTTTTACCAGTGCATGGCGTCGTTCCATATTTTTTACAACAACGTTTTCAAAGATATTGCTGTATTCGTGGTGTAGTACTTCTATTTCCTCTACCATCTCACGCCGCTTTGGGTTCGAAATCAATTTGTTTGCTTCTTTCAGCCCTTCTTTACTGGAAATTTCTTTAGCTCGGAAGATATCAATATATTCGGGTTTACTGGTTTGTATATACGATTTTAAAGTTAATCGTTGTTGTAATATGTCAGAAAGAATCTTGGATGCGAGGGCGGAGTCGGCAGCAAGATCTTCGGTAATGACTTTAACCTCGTTGTCAGCTTGGATCTCAATATAGAGTGTGACAATGCCTTGAACCAGTAATGCAATTAATAGAATGGCCGGCGCAACCCAAAGCTTCACGCCAAGTGATATATTATTAAGTTTGTTAAACATGGGTACATCCTTATTGTAAGTAATTAAAACTAATTGTTTTCTATTACGATTTTGTATCGGTATTTATCTGGCGATCCTTTAGTTTTTTCTTGTATGCGGAGGTTTTGAAGAAATTATTAGGCGCTGAATAAGTACAGCGCTAATAAATTCAATAACTTGAGGTGAGTATTTCGAGTAATGCAGCGGTGTTTCAGTATTAATATAATTAAATACTGTTATAAAAATTTTGGCATTATCGTTTTATAGAACGTTTACCGGTCCATGATCATCACAATGGCCATCGTGATGATGGTGTAATCGATTATCTACAATATAATCCATATGATCACCATGAGGTATTGCCTCATGACCACAGTCTGCTCCATGAACATGACTTTCTTCGTGATTTACAGGCTTGCATTCATTAGGGTTAATTTCACTAATTTCAATATTATGATCGTCGCAATGGTCTTCATGTGGGTGATGTAGATGACCATCATGCAAGTAGTCAATATGATCACCATGCTGGATAGCAGTGTGACCGCAGTCTTGACTGTGTGAATGGTCGGGGTGAGAACATGTTGTTGAACAAGCCATAATTACTACTCCGTATTTATTTTTATTAACTTCTTCAGTATAGAACATGAAAGTTCACATGTCGGCTAAAACGGCTTGCTATTCATGCATAAGTCTATCTATTTGAAATTATAAGTTTTTCTTGTCCCATTAACCTAGTTTGCCTGAATAAATGTTATGTTATAACATTGCTCATCAGGGAGCTTATAAAATGACTGAAAATAAATTACCTGTCACGGTCTTGTCTGGATTCTTAGGCGCAGGAAAAACAACGGTTTTAAATCATATTTTGAATAACAGAGACGGCATAAAAGTAGCCGTGATTGTTAATGATATGAGTGAAATAAATATTGATTCTTCGTTGGTACAACAGGAAGTCACGCTTAATCGTGCTGATGAAAAACTAGTTGAAATGAGTAACGGTTGTATTTGTTGCACCTTACGTGAAGATCTCTTGATCGAAATAAGAAAACTGGCCGCTGAAAATAAGTTTGATTATCTGGTCATTGAATCAACTGGTATCTCAGAACCCTTACCTGTCGCAGAAACATTTACCTTTGCTGATGAAAATGGCGTTAGCCTCGGTGATGTTGCCAAGCTTGATACCATGGTGACGGTTGTCGATGCGATTAACTTTAAGAAAGATTTTGATGAAGCCATGGATTTAATGGAAAAAGGTCAAAGTCTGGATGATGAAGATACGAGGAATGTAGCTGATTTATTAATCGATCAGATTGAGTTCTGTAATGTCATTTTAATAAGTAAAACAGATTTAGTGACGGATGAACAATTAAGTAACTTAAAAAGTATATTACGCAGCATAAATCGTGATGCTGAAATTATTGCCTTTAAAAATGGCGATGTTGCTTTAGATAAAATTATCGATACAGATAAGTTCGATTTTGAAAAAGCGCAGCAGGCAGCTGGTTGGTTACAAGAGTTAAGAGGTGAACACACACCTGAGACAGAAGAGTATGGAATTAAAAGTTTTGTCTATACAGCACGAAAACCTTTCTATCCTGAAAAATTTTATAATTTCTTACATCAAGATATGCCGGAAGGAAAACTCATTCGCTCAAAAGGTTTTTTCTGGTTAGCTTCAAGACCTGAATATGCCGGGCAATGGAGTCAGGCAGGTGGCATTGCCCGATATGGCGCTGCTGGATATTTCTGGAAAGCAATTCCAGAAAACCAATGGCCTGATGATGAAGAATATTTATCATCTATAAAAGAAAAGTGGCAAGAGCCGTTCGGCGATATGAGACAAGAACTAGTTTTTATTGGTCAATCGCTTGATGAAGAAAAAATGTGTCAGCAACTGGATGCATGTTTATTAAGTGACGAAGATTTATTGAAAGGTAAAAATCATTGGCAAACTCTGGAGGACCCTTTCCCATCATGGCTGCAGTAATACCTATTAATAGTGTTATAACAAAAGAACATTATATAGCTGATGACAACATTGATGTTCTTACAAGAATATATGATGAAAATATAAATCTGGCTGTTTATAAAAGAGATGTGACCACTGAAATAAGTCGATATGTAGAGGCATTCTTAAAACACGAAGATACGTTTTCATTAGTTCAAGTAATAGAGTTGAATGAGATTAAAGATAAGTTAGAGTCAGTATTACCTGACTATGATTTCAAAAGTGCTTTCATAAGCGATTTATATAATATTTGCGATATGTTTGCCGTATTGTTTGATCATAAAAAGATAGGTTTTAGATTATCTATACTAGAACATGCTATGTGCCCACGTTTCCATGTTGATCATATTCTTTGTCGACTATTAACAACTTATGGTGGAGTGGGTACCGAATGGCTTGCTGAAGATAATTTGGATAGAAATAAACTGGGTAGAGGTAGTAACGGAAAGCCAGATGATGCGTCAGGTATTTATGCTGATGCAAAACAAATTAATAAAATTGATCCCTGCGACATTGCCCTTTTAAAAGGTGAGGCATGGCCAAATAACTCAGGGAATGGAATTGTGCATCGTTCACCAGGAATAAGTAAGACAAATCCGCGTTTACTACTTTCTTTAGATTTTGTTTAATAGGTATTTCAAATATGAAATTCTCACTAATTAAAAAAGCATCAATCCTGTTTGCAGTCTGTATTTCAGCGAATATCTATGGAAATGAAGAAAACCATGAGCATAGACAGCACGAAGCGCATGTACACGGTAAAGCGGAGTTAAGCTTTTTGATCGATGGCGACGCTGTTGCGATAGAATTGAAGTCGCCTGCGCTTAATGTGTTGGGGTTTGAACATGAACCAAAAACAAACGAAGAAAAAGAAATAGTAGAGCAAACGAATAAAAAGTTATCTGATTATAACAATATCATTTCTATAGATGGTTTAAATTGCCAGGTAATCGAGTCTGAAATCGAATCTCCTTACGAGAGTGAGCATGAAGAAGAACACCATGATCATAAGCATCACGATGATCATCATCATGGCGACGACGAACACGACGACTATTATTTATCTTATTCATTAAAATGTGAAAATACGGATAAACTTAAAACTATTGAAGTTAAACTATTTGATAACTTTGACGGTTTTGAAACTATTGAAGCAACATGGATAAATCAAATGGATATAGGTAGTGCTGAACTCAGTAGTGAGCAGAAAATAATAAATTTGAACTAAATTACTTTTCGCACCATTTAAAAACAGACAAAGCGAATAAGAATTATCATGGAACATGGAGAAGAACACGTTGGTAAAATAACTTCGTAGTTTGTTTTAGTTAAACATGAAATTACAAACAACTGATCATATCTATAACAGTGCAGTTAATTACTATAGTGATAAATTGCATTATCACAATTTTTCTCATATTAAAGACACGCTTAATCATGCTGAGAACATTCTGAAAGAATGTGACAGTAAAAAAATTACTTATGATGTAAAGGTTGTTTGCCATGCCATTCTTTTCCATGATGCTGGATATAACCTGAATCATTCTGAAAAAGGTTTTAAGAACAAAGAGAGTTATTCAGCAGTATTAGCTGAAAATGCTTTGTCAGCTGTGGGTGAATCTGAAGAACACATAAAGAAAGTAACGCGCGCTATTCTTTCTACGCATATGGATGGCAAATGCCAAACTAATGATGATGCCATTGTCAGAGCGGCAGATTTATCAGGATTAGCAGCACCGTATACAGACTTTATAGATAAGTCGATCGCACTTTTCAAAGAAAGGCAGTATTTGTCCGGTGAAAAAATAAGTTGGGAACAATATAAAAAGGAAGCCTCTGCTATTATCTGTGGTTTTTTGAAATCAAAAATTGAACTTGATACTGACTTATTCAGCAAAGGTAATGATATGTTTCACAGGAAGGTTCTGGATAACCTGGACAAGCTTATGCAAAGTAATATCGCTTAAGAGAATTATTCTTCTTTGTATTCAATCACTTCATCCGCTTCGAATGTATAAGCAGAAATAGCTGTATCGTTCTCAATAGTTTCGGTAAATAGCGTGCCTTTTATTTCATAAGGTATGGAGATTTCTGCAACATGCACGCCTTTTTTATATCGTACATAAATAATCTGATTCGGTGGCGGTGGTGGAACGTGAATACATGCGCCAAAATACGGAACTAGAAAAAACTCAGTAATAGCTCCCTCATCATCCATCTCTACAGGCACAAGAAAACCAGGTATACGAACCGCTTTATTATTGAACTCATCTCTTACATTTATAGAATTCATTACGCCCTGAACATCGGGATCTTCAAGCTGGCTTTGCGCTATTAATATTTCTCTGCGTAAATCAACATCCATGTCCATAGACAAGTGAGGATTAGATAATAAAACAGAAACTTTTTTTAATACTTCCAGTTCAGTTTCGGGAATCAAATGATCCCAGGTAATTAATTTATAATCTGATGCCGAGACATTCAGGCTAAAAATCATAAAAATGATTGAAGTAATAATGTGCCGCATAGACAAACTATTCTTCGAACTCAGTCACGTCATCTGCAATAAATGTATAAGCAGAGACGGCGGTTTCATTCTCCACTTTCTCAGTAAACAAAGTGCCTTTTATTTCAAAAGGCATCCAGATACCTTCTACTTGTAGTCCTTTTTCATAACGAACAAAAATAATCTGATTCGGTGGTGGCGGCGGAACGTGGATACAGGCACCAAAATACGGAACAAGAAAAAACTCAGTGATAGCATTTTCATCATTTGTTTCCAGAGGCACAATAAAACCGGGAAGACTAACTGTCTGATTGTTTAGTTCCGGCCTGACATTGATTGAGTTCATTACGCCCTGTACATCCGGATCGTTGATTTGTTCCATAGCGCTATTTATGTCATCTCTGATATCAGCGTTTGGATCTAGCGGTTGGTGTGGATTAGACAATAACGATGATAATTGCTGCATTATCTCTAATTCCGCTTCGGGAATTAAGTCATCCCAAATAATCTCCTTATAGTCTTTTGCAATGACATGCAGACTAAAAAACGAAAAAATGATCAGGTAAATAAGGCGTAGCATAGATAAAAATTCACACTCAAAGGTATGTTATAATGTAACATTTGTTTAATTATAGTCTATATCAAAATAAGTAAGATGGCGAAAGCAGTAGAAATATCCTCTTTGGAGTTCCAGTGGAACGTTACCGATAGTTGGTTTTTAAAGGTTAAGGACTTGAGTATCGCGTCAGGAGAAAAAGTTTTTCTGCATGGCGCATCAGGCTCAGGCAAAACAACATTGCTGGATCTTTTAACCGGTATCCACACTCAAAAAAAAGGCTCGATCAAAATTCTAGGAAAGGAACTTGGCGAGTTATCGGCAAAACAGCGTGATCAATTTCGTGCAGATCACTTGGGTTTTATATTTCAACAATTTAATTTACTACCCTATTTAAATGTCATAGACAATGTGTTGATCTCATGTCATTTCTCAAAACTAAGACATCAAAAAGCAAGTGAAACTGGTTCAATAAAGAAAAGCGCGCATGATTTACTTTCATCATTAGGTATAAGTTCTGAACTACATGATAAACAGGCGTCGCAACTCAGCGTTGGACAACAACAACGTGTTGCTATCGCACGTTCTCTAATTGGAAATCCCGAAATCATTATTGCAGATGAACCGACTTCTTCGCTTGATAGTGATGCGCGAGATGCCTTTATTGAATTACTGTTAAAACAGGTAGAACAAGCCAATAGCACTATTATTTTTGTTAGTCATGATACAGAGTTGGCTAAGTTTTTTGATAAAAGCATTTCAATAAGCGAGTTAGGGTAGGAAGTATTAATGTTTTATAAATTAATCTATATGAGTTTATGGAACAGGCGCACGAGTATCATACTCATGCTGGTTTCTATTTCTTTAAGCATTACTCTTCTTATTGGTGTTGAACATCTAAGACGCGAAGCAAAAGAAAGTTTTAGCAAAACCATTTCTGCAACAGATTTGATTATAGGCGCGCGTTCCGGTCAGGTTAATTTATTGCTCTATTCTGTATTTCGTATAGGTGATGCAACGAATAATATTTCATGGAAAAGTTATCAAGACATTGCTTCAGATAAAAGTATTAAATGGGCTGTTCCTATTTCTTTGGGTGATTCTCACAAAGGTTTTCGTGTCATGGGGACAACAGAAACCTATTTCGAAAAATATAAATATGGCAACAAGATGTCCTTGACATTCAAACAGGGAAAGCCATTTAAAGCTGTTTATGATGCCGTGCTTGGTTATCAAGTTGCGAAAGAACTCGGTTATAACCTTGATCAGGAAATTATATTATCTCATGGCATGGGTAAGGTCAGTTTTAGTAAACATGAAGACAAGCCTTTTAAAATAACAGGAATACTTGCGCCAACAGGCACACCGGTAGATAGAACCGTACATATTAGTTTGGCGGGTATCGAAGCTATTCACATTGATTGGCAGCAA
>JBMZNW010000064.1:4020-9729 GCA_049619915.1 Gammaproteobacteria bacterium | reverse complement strand
AGTATCGAATTTATGTGCGCCATGACATGAATTACAGGTCAGTTCCTTACCCATAGAACTTTTCTTCATATCTAGTCGCGCCGTATCTGTGGTCATTGGTGTAAACGCATGTTCGAGTTTTTCAATGTCCAAGCGCATGCCGTGTTTACCAGACTTAAAGCCAGCGACTTGTTCACTATGGCAAGATTGACAATTTGTATGGTCAGGCTTGTCGACCCAAATAACTTCTTCTTCGATAGTATTTTGGTGACAAGCGGTACAGTTCACGCCGTTTTTGGCATGTGCTGTAGTGAACCAATCATGTGCTATTTCATCGTCGACTTTGACTTCTTTCGGCGCGTCCGCTTTTTCAAGTGCTAATGCTTCTATAGGATATTTATCCATCGGATAACCGAGTATCAACGGTGCAAGTTCACTGAGATTTAAGTCGGGTGAAGGTTCTTGTTTCTCAAGCACATCAGGTTTGTGTAAATGCTTAATAAGAAAATCTTCGTATAAAGCCTGATTGTCATGATAGTTATGGCAACCGGCAGAAGCACAAGTCTCGAAACCCATACCTTCATGACTCGGTCTTTCTGTTGCAATGTCTTCATGGCATAAATGACAGTAATCTATTGGTAAGGTCACTCCCATTTCATGTGCCATATCTGGTCGATGTTCTACATGGCACGTAACGCAATAACGCGCATCGAGTTTTTCAAGTCGATCAGCATTACGTGGATCAGTAAATTTACTTTTTGGATGTTTGTCGTTGGCTTCTGTTAATGCTTCACCGTGGCAATTGGTACACGATTCTTGAATGGCGTCATCATCAGCAAAATCTGCGCTATGACACGATGTACAGGCGAGTTCTATCTGATGATGACCATGAGTCGTCGCACCTGGTAAAAACACAGATTTATCTGCTTCTTCATCATAAAACTTCATAGCGTAATACATTGTTAATCCCACTGTTAATACAAGCCACGTAAACCACAATAAAGCGTTTCTATTTTTAAGCATTTCGTTCTCTCTTATGCTTAAAAGTAATAGGTCTTGAAAATATGAAAGCCCAACAACACCGGAATAGGCCAGAACAATAAAATATGTAACCAGGTTCCGAGGCTTCTTATTTGTTTAACTAGAGCAGCATCCAACTTGTGTTCCATTGCTATAACAGAACCTAAAATTGCACCAAGCAGAATCAATCCGGAAAAACACATCATCAATATAAAGTTCATGTTGTCGCCCAAACGAAATCCTGTATGAATTAATAAAACAAAGATGGCAGCGCCACCAAGCAGAGCATGGAATAATCGCCATAAACTAAAGTCACCCCATTGCATCCATTTAATTCTTTTTCTAAGAGAAAGGATTAAAACGATTACTGAAATGCCAAGCAGTGTGAAGCCGCTGATTTGTTTGAATAGTGTTGATGTCCAAAGCACATCCCAGCGCCAGGAAACTTGCACTGAGTTGTTGTAGGGTATAGCTGGGAATAACCAGGCAATTAACGCCATGGCTATAAAAATCACAGAGCCATAATAAAGTGGTTTATAAGCACGAACAGGTTCGAGTTCTGCATCATCAAACATGCTCGCTAATAAAGGTTTGCATGAACCACAAACAGTTGATGCGCCGGTTTTATCAGCCAGTGCTTTGACTGATGCACAACCCGACTCTATATTTTTAGATAATTGCCCGCGTGTAATACCGTTACATGAGCAAATAATTGTTTCGGCTGGCCAGCTATTGACAGCATCTAATGAATCTTCGCCCCAGATATTTCCGGTTTTACTAAACTTGTATAATTGCCATGGGAAAAATAACTTTCCTTTTTTGACATATTCACGCAGCTTAATAATTTCAGTCCATTCACCTAAAGCAATAATGCCAATGATTTGTCCGCGATAAACATTTATTCGGCGGTAGGTATCTTTATCTTGATAGGTATAACTTGAATAAGTTTTTACGCTTTCATCAACTTCACCCATGCTGAATACTGGGTGACCGACAACTTTTAAACTGGTGGCTAGCAGCGTACCTTTATATTCTGTTTTTATAGAGGCAATGTTTTGTGCAGCAATTAAGGCTTGTTCAAAACCAGGTGCAACAATGCCATAAACTTCACCTTGATGTTCGCAACATTCGCCAATAGCATAGATATCGCTATCAGATGTTTGCATAGCATCATTGACTTTAACGCCTCTACCAAATGCTAGGCCGGCCTCTTTTGCCAGTTCTGTATTCGGTTTAATGCCGGCTGAAACAATTAACGTGTCGCATTCAATCGTTTTGCCGTTACGTAACTCAATACTTTCGACAAAGCGTTCGCCATTAATTTTTTTTACTTGATTACTTACTAATACTTCAATGTCGAGATCTTCGACTATCTTCTTAAATAAATTTGATCCGGTTTCATCCAGCTGTCTGAATAAAAGTCGATTGTTATGTTCTATTACAGTAACGCTGGTACTAAAGCGTTGCATCGCTCTAGCTGCTTCCAGACCAAGTAAGCCGCCACCAATAATTACCGTTTTACGACTACGCGTCCTGCGTGCGATTAATTTCTCTGTGTCATTAAGATCGCGAAATTTAAAAACGCCTTCTAATTCAATACCTGGGATATTAGGTATAAATGGTTCCGAACCTGTTGCAAGAATCAGTTTTTCGTATTCCTGTTCATTACCTAATTCATCAATAACAACTTTGTTTTCACGATCAATACTGACAATTTTACAGTTATAGCGTCTTACTATTGGGTCGCTAACCAATTCATCATTAGATAAAAGAATATCTTCATGACTTACTTCACCGGCAAGCAAAGAAGAAAGACGAACACGGTTATATGGCATCCATGGCTCACCGCCGTAGATGATAATAGGATGATATAAAGACGCTGTATGTAATTCTTCAAGCATGCGGATACCGACAGGTCCGGTGCCTATAATTACAATCGGTCTTTTACCATTAAAAAGAACTTTATCTATTTTTCTTTGGTTTGTTTTTTCTGCGAAGCTCATGACTTGCATCATTATTTTTTTCAAAAAAAAACGTCGATTTATTTTCAATCTAAAAAAGATTAAAAAGAAATCGACGCCGTTGTCTTAAGTCAGTTAAGTCTATTCTTAAACTATAACTGCATTGATAAAAGCATGATGTGTGCCATTACTTATAAAACTAAGTTAACTATTTGAATTAACGAAATAAACTTATTAGTAATACGAATAAACTTTTTTACTTTATATGCATTCATTGCACTAACTTGAATCTTTCTTGCTTTAACATGAAGCAACAATCATTAATGTTTTATGGTTGTAATGATTGTTGTTTTTATTTTTTACAATAAAAAATAAATCATTATTTTTCTTTGTTGTTTATTTTTATAAACAATAAGCACTTAATTAGAACATTACAGCAATGTTACGAACTAATGTTGTGCAAATTATCTTATTTTTATTTGTTACATTGAAAATAAACATCGCTAAAAGTTAGTTATAACAACAAAAATAAAAGTTGGCCTGTTATTTGCTGATGTAAATTCAAATTGATCACAATGGCGTGATCACTAAACACATAAACAATGTTTTATAAGTTTTATAAATGGTAATGAAGCCATTCCTTGTTTGTAGGGAATGGCTTTTTTATTGCAATAAAGAATTTTACAACCACTGGGAGATAATGAAGGTGAACATTTTATTTAAAAGATTATTGCTAGCTAAAGCTATAGCATTAATGTCTGTTACTTCTCATAGCGCTTATGCAGATGCATTCATTGATGCGTTAAAGGACGGTAAAGTCGACTTTAGCTTTCGCATGCGCTATGAGCATGTTGATGATGATGCGAGAGCTGAGCCAGAAGCAGATGCTTTAACAGCGAGAACAACACTCGGTTATAAAACCGGTACGTTTCATAATGTATTTGGTTATATTCAATTTGAGAACACTACGCCAATAACCAGCGATGATGAATACAATGATACGCAGAATGGTAATGCTGGTTTGCCGGTCATTGCTGATCCTAGTAATACAGAAGTAAATCAGGGGTATCTCGGTTTCAAATTTTTGGAAAATTCGGTCATTAAAGTTGGTCGTCAAATCCTTACTCCGCGTAAAGCACCGTTCCATCGTTTTCTTGGAACCGTGTTATGGCGTCAAAACTGGCAAACACAAGATGCGGTTACGGTTTCTGGATCTTATAAAAACTTTGAATACATGGGTGGTTACATCTGGAATAACAATACCATTTTCACCACTGACAGAGATATGGAAGCGCCGATTTTTAACTTGAAATATAACGGTTTTAAATACGCGAAACTTCAAGCGTATTACTATGACCTCGATTTCACTAATGATTCGCCAGCAAATTCAAGTACCACAATAGGTGGGCGTATTAATGGTGCTTACCCAATATTAAATGACAAAACCAAATTAATTTACGCAGGTGAGTTTGCAAATCAGACTGATACCGGTGAGAACCCGAATGATTATGATGCAAATTACTACCTGATTGAAGGTGGCTTTAAAACCAAGTTCGATAATACATTTATTAAGTCTTTAATGGCGAAAGTCTCATACGAAGTACTTGAAAGTGATCAAGGTACACAAGGCACTGTTTTCCGCACACCATTGGCTACCGGTCACGCTTATCAAGGCTGGGCAGATAACTTCTTGTTAACACCAGCAGCAGGTATTGAAGATACTTACTTTACCATGGTTGCAACCGGTAAATACGACACCAAGTTGATTGTTTCTTATCACATGTTAGAAGCAGAAACTGGTAGTTTTGACTATGGTGATGAAATTGATATCTGGTTTACCAAGAAATTTAATAAGAAGTATACCGTTGGTTTGAAATATGCCGCGTATGATGCCTCTTCTGATGCAGGTAATACCAAAGCAACTGATTTATCTAAGTTCTGGGCTTATGTTGGATTTAAGTTCTAATCTCAGATTTCATAGTAGTTCCCTCTCTTAATAAGTAGTAGGCTTTACTCCCTTTCTTGATTCAAGGAAGGGAGTGTTTTATTTTTACTATTCATTTTTTATTTTGAACTTTGTAATGATATGAGTGATAAGCCAAGACAATTAAACATCATGATTGTTGATGAATTGCCGGAGCGTGCGATGGCAATGGAAAAATTGCTGACTAATCTTGGTCACTCGATTGTTGCGCGTGCCACAGCAGGTGAAGATCTCACTGTTCTGGTAAACCGTCACTTGCCTGACATTATAATTGTCGATATGGATTCGCCTGATCGCGATATGCTTGAACAAATGCAAAGTATTAATTCCGATCACCCGCGACCCGTTGTTATGTTTTCTGAAGATGATGATAGCAACACAATCCAAAAAGCAGTGAAAGCCGGTGTTAGCGCTTATATTGTTGATGGCTTACAACCGTTAAGAGTGATGCCGATTTTGGAAACAGCAATCGCGCGCTTTAATGAATTTCAAGCCGTTAAAAACGAACTTGAAAAAACGAAAAATACGTTAGAAGAACGTAAGTTGATTGCGCAGGCAAAAGGAATCGTCATGAAACAGTCTAATTATGATGAAGAGACGGCTTATAAATCCATGCAAAAAATAGCAATGAGCAGAAATATGAAACTTGTAGAGCTTGCAAGAAGCATTATTGCTGCTGCTGAGCTATTAAAATAATTAGGATAACGATTCTTATGAATGATACGAATAAAGCAACACAAACTATTCCGGAAAAAACGGATTTAA
>JBMZNW010000064.1:0-4010 GCA_049619915.1 Gammaproteobacteria bacterium | reverse complement strand
GCTAGGCTTTATTCCCTTGATTGATTGTTGTGTTCTGGCAGTTGCTCATGAAAAAGGATTCTTTGAAAAAAATGGTTTAAACGTCGAGCTAACAAGAGAAGCATCCTGGGCAAACATTAGAGATAAAGTTTGTGTTGGTGCTTTGGATGGCGCACACATGTTAGCCGGCATGTCTATCGCAACAACGTTGGGTTTAGGTTTTACTCGAAAACCGATGCTGACTGCATTTAGCATGAACTTAAACGGTAATGCGATTACTGTATCAAACAAACTTTACCAAAGTCTGTTAGCGATAGATGAAGCTATTGCAACAGATCGAACTAGAACAGCGCAGGCATTAAAACAATTAATCGAAGAAAATAATTATTCCGGTAAGCCGCCGTTAAAGTTTGCCATGGTCTATCCTTACTCCAGTCATAATTATGAAATTCGTTACTGGATGGCATCAGCAGGTATTGATCCGGTTAAAGATATCCAACTTAGTGTTATACCACCACAATACATGGTGCGTAATTTACGTGAAGGTTTAATTGATGGTTATTGCGCTGGTGGTCCTTGGAACAGTGAGGCTGTAAGCGAAGATGTTGGAAAAATACTTATTACCGGTTATGAAATATGGAATAACTCGCCTGAAAAAGTGTTGGGCGTAACGCAAGAGTGGGCAGAAAAATATCCGAACACAAATCTTGCTTTAATCAAATCATTACTCGAAGCTGCCGCATGGATAGATGATTCAGAGAATCGTACAGAAGTTGTCGATGTATTGGCGATGGAGAAATATATTGGCATTTCCAAAGAAGTGATAAAAATGTCGATGTCTGAAAGCTTTCAGTACCAATCAGATGGCCAGAGTATTTCTATCCCGGACTATAATGTTTTTCATCGTTATCAGGCTAACTTTCCTTGGTATTCGCATGCAGCATGGATCATTACGCAAATGTATCGCTGGGGTCAGTTAGATGAAGCGATTAATATCAAGCAAGTCGTGGAATCGATATACAGACCTGATATTTATGCCAAAGCCGCAACCGAACTCGGTATTTGTTTTCCATCGGTAAACTATAAAACTGAAGGTCAGCATCGCGCTACCTGGTCAATGCACGATAATGATGTTGAATTTAAAATGGGAGCGGACTCATTTCTGGATAATAAAGTTTTCGATCCTGAAAACATAATCGATTACCTGACAGGCTTTGGTGTAAACGATATAAAAGTCTGTATCGAAGAATTAACAAACGCGAACAAATAATGCCCTTCTTTTGTGCACCACAACAATGAGTTATTAATTTGTTGTCTAATTTGGTGCATTCAAATATCCCTGATCAATCTAAAATTAGTTAATTTCCTATGAAATTCAATTGCTTATATGTTTTGGCAAGGTAGTTGCACATACATAGATAAGTTTTAATGCAAACGAGATAAATGCGTCAATGGAGACGACTTGTTTGTTGAATATTAGCTACGTTGCTAATTAATGACCGGACAAAGGCGTCCACTTACAACTCTCTATAAAGGTTTGTATGTGGACGTTTTTTTTTGCTTTAAGTTTGAATTTATTTTTAACACTACCTTTTGGAGTTAATAAAACAATGAAGATATTGAGTCTTGCACCTGTTATTAAACAGTTATCAAAGGCATTACTGATCGTTGGTATTGCGACAAGCTCTGCTCAAGCAGAACTTGAAAAAGAAGATCTAAAGTTTGGCTTTATCAAACTAACAGATATGGCTCCACTCGCAATAGCCTATGAAAAAGGTTATTTCGAAGACGAAGGTCTTTACGTTACCTTGGAGCCACAAGCTAACTGGAAAGTATTACTTGATCGAGTGATAGACGGTGAACTTGATGGTGCGCATATGCTTGCCGGTCAACCATTAGGTGCAACGATTGGTTTCGGTACTAAAGCCGATGTTATCACTGCATTCAGTATGGACTTAAACGGTAATGGTATTACTGTTTCAAATGACATCTGGGAACAGATGAAAGCCAATATACCTATGGGTGAAGATGGTAAACCTGTTCATCCAATTAAAGCGGATTACTTAAAACCTGTTGTAGAAAAATACAAAGAAGAAGGTAAGCCATTTAACATGGGTATGGTCTTCCCCGTATCGACACATAACTATGAGTTACGTTATTGGTTAGCAGCAGGTGGTATTCATCCAGGATACTATTCTAAGAATGACATCACCGGTCAGATTGATGCTGATGCTTTACTATCAGTCACACCTCCACCACAAATGCCAGCGACATTAGAAGCCGGAACTATTTATGGTTATTGCGTCGGTGAGCCTTGGAACCAACAAGCAGTATTTAAAGGTATTGGTGTACCTGTGATTACTGACTATGAAATTTGGAAAGACAATCCGGAAAAAGTATTTGGTGTAAGTAAAGCTTGGGCAGAAAAAAATCCGAATACACATAAAGCAGTTGTAAAAGCATTAATTCGTGCAGGTAAATGGTTAGATGAAGATAACGGTAAGAATCGTAAAGAAGCTGTAGAGATTCTTTCTCGCTCTGAATATGTTGGTGCTGACTTTGACGTTATTGCAAACAGTATGACCGGTACGTTTGAATATGAAAAAGGTGATAAACGTTCATTACCAGATTTCAACGTATTCTATCGTTACTATGCAACCTATCCTTTCTACAGTGATGCAATCTGGTACTTAACGCAAATGCGTCGTTGGGGTCAAATCACTGAAACCAAACCGGATGACTGGTATCACGATGTTGCGAAAAAAGTATATCGCCCAGACATCTATTTAGCTGCCGCTAAAGAGTTACTTGATGAAGGCAAGATTGCAAAAGAAGACATCCCTTGGGATACCGATGGATATAAAGCACCACAAACCGAGTTTATTGATGAAATTACTTATGATGGTAAAAAACCAAATGAGTATCTTTCTAAATTCCCTATCGGTTTGAAAGAAGGTGATTTGATTGAATAATTTTTCCTCCTCCTTGTAAGAAAATGGCGTCTGTCATAGTGGCAGGCGCCTTACATATAAAATTAGAGTATTAAGAGAAGCAACTATGGAAACAAATACAGCAATGAAAGAAGACGTTACAGACGAAGCAGTTGAAACATCAACGGAAGAAAAGAAAGAAGAAACTGTAACAGAAGAAAAATCATCAGGCGTCGCCATCTCGACCAAGATAGTTAACTTTCTTGAGTTAACTGGTCTGACATGGGGTATACCTGTTGTAAAAATGTGTGCAGGAGAAAGCCCTTCTGAACAATTAAAACAATTGTTCATGATTATGGGTGTGCCCATTGTTGCTTTTATTATCTTCTTAATGCTTTGGGACTGGTCGGCAGCAAAAGTACAGACTAGCCTCGGCGCAATTCCTGGTCCTGCCGCGGTTTGGGAACAAACAAACAATCTTGTAGAAGATCATTATAAAGAAAGAGAAAAAGAACAGGCGTTCTATGAACGTCAAGAAGAACGTAATGCGAAAAAGTTGGAAAAGAATCCTGATGCGACTGTTAAAATCAGACCTTACACTGGTAAGCCAACTTACTTCGATCAAATTGTAACTAGCTTATGGACAGTCTTTACCGGTTTTGTTTTAGCTACACTGGTTGCTGTTCCTCTCGGTATTGTTTGTGGCTTGAGTACAGTCGTTAATACCGCGTTAAATCCGATGATACAAATTTTTAAACCGGTATCCCCATTAGCATGGTTACCAATTGTAACCTTGATAGTCAGTGCGACATATCAGGTGACGGATGACTCCTGGTTTGATAAATCATTTTTAACATCCGCTATTACAGTAACGCTTTGTTCATTATGGCCTACTTTGATCAATACCGCTGTTGGTGTTGCTTCGATTGATAAAGACTTAATGAATGTATCAAAAGTATTAAAACTAAGCTGGATAAAAACGGTAACAAAAATTGTATTACCAAGTTCTTTACCATTAATTTTTACCGGCTTACGTTTATCGCTTGGTGTTGGTTGGATGGTATTGATTGCGGCAGAAATGCTGGCGCAAAACCCGGGCTT
>JBMZNW010000063.1:0-9793 GCA_049619915.1 Gammaproteobacteria bacterium | reverse complement strand
GTTGTTAGAGGTTGTGATCGCGTAGTACCGGTCGATGTATATGTGCCGGGTTGTCCGCCAACAGCAGAAGCATTGTTATTTGGAATAATACAATTACAAAAAAAGATAAAACGAACTAATACAATAGCTCGATAAGTTACTAATAATAATCACCACTAAAAATTAAAGGTACGATGGAATCTACCGTCACGTTAAAAAATAAATTAGAGAAGCAATTCTCTGATGAAGTCATTGCTTGCGAGATTGCCAGTGATCAAGTTACATTGGCTTTGTCTGCTGAACATCTATTCTCAGTGTGCAAGATCTTACGCGATGATGAACAGTTTGCGTTTGCTCAATTAACTGATGTTTGCGGCGTTGATTATTCCGCTTTTAAACAGGTTAACTGGGCAACTAACGAAACAACTTCGACCGGATTTAGTCGAGGCAGAGATTCCAATAACGAAACAATAGCGGACGAAGAACAACGTTTTGCTGTTGTTTACCATTTACTCTCTATAAAAAACAATATCCGTTTACGTTTACGCTGTTATGTTTCTGGCGAGCCACCTCGTATTGCTTCGGTGACAGATATTTGGAGTTCAGCTAACTGGTTTGAACGTGAAGCTTTTGACTTGTTCGGTATTGTTTTCGAAGGGCACCCTGACTTACGTCGTATTCTTACCGATTATGGTTTCATAGGTCACCCTTTCCGTAAAGATTTTCCTTTAGAAGGTAATGTTGAATTACGTTATGACGAAGAGAAAAAACGTGTCGTCTATGAACCTGTGACCATAACAAATCGCGTTCTGGTTCCGCGCGTTATCCGCGATGATAACCGTTTTATTGAGCCAGAAGAGGAGCAGACTGATGCCTGAAATTCGTAATATGACAATGAATTTCGGACCACAACATCCAGCTGCGCATGGTGTGTTAAGACTGGTTCTGGAAATGGACGGTGAAGTGATTGAACGCGCTGATCCACATATTGGTTTATTACACCGTGGAACGGAAAAATTAGCAGAGAGTAAGCCATTTAACCAAAGTATTGGTTACATGGATCGTCTCGACTATGTTTCGATGATGTGTAATGAACATGCTTATGTTATGGCGATTGAGAAGTTACTTGGCGTGACGCCGCCAATACGCGCGCAATATATCCGTGTCATGTATGACGAGATTACTCGTATTCTGAATCACTTAATGTGGTTGGGAACACATGGTCTTGATATTGGTGCGATGACCATGTTTCTTTATTGTTTTCGTGAGCGTGAAGACTTAATGGATTGTTATGAAGCCGTTTCCGGTGCACGCATGCATGCAACCTATTATCGTCCTGGTGGTGTCTATAGAGACTTACCTTCTATTATGCCGCAGTATGAAGCGTCGAAATGGCATAATCAGGAAGAAGTTGACCGCTTAAATGAAAACAGACAAGGTTCTTTGCTCGATTTCATCGAAAACTTTACTGAAAGATTTCCAGGCCATATTGATGAATATGAAACCTTATTAACTGATAACCGGATCTGGAAACAACGTACCGTTGATATTGGTGTGGTTTCACCCGAACGTGCTTTACAATTAGGTTTTACTGGTCCCATGTTACGTGGTTCAGGTGTCGAGTGGGACTTAAGAAAAAAACAACCATATGAAGTTTATGACCAACTCGATTTCGATATTCCGGTTGGAACAAATGGTGACTGTTACGACCGTTATGTCGTGCGAGTCGAAGAAATGCGCCAATCAAATCGCATTATTAAACAATGTGTAGACTGGTTAAGACAAAACCCCGGCCCGGTTATTCTCGATGATCACAAATTAACGCCACCAAAGCGTGAAGAAATGAAAGACGATATGGAATCGTTAATTCATCATTTCAAATTATTTACAGAAGGTTATTGTGTGCCTGAAGGTGAATACTACTCAGCAGTCGAACACCCAAAAGGTGAGTTTGGTATTTATCTTATTTCTGATGGTGCGAATAAGCCTTATCGTTTAAAAGTACGTGCGCCAGGCTTTGCGCATTTAGCGTCGATGAATGAAATGGTGAAAGGACACATGTTGTCTGACGTGGTCGCCGTAATCGGAACACAGGATATCGTATTTGGCGAGATTGATAGGTAACGTATGACTGACGCAACAAATATATTAACCGAACACACGCGTTCAGAAATTGATGCGTGGCTGGAAAAATATCCAGAAGACAGAAAGCAGTCTGCTGTTTTAGCCGCACTTCGTGAAGCACAGCATCAGAATGATGGTTTTCTTACTACAGAATTAATGGATGCGGTTGCAGCTTATCTTGGTTTATCGAATATTGCTGTTTATGAAGTGGCTTCTTTTTATTCAATGTTTGAAACCGAGCCGGTAGGACGACATAGTATTTCAGTGTGTACCAATATTTCTTGTATGTTGATGGGATCAGATGATGTTGTTGAACATATTGAAAAGAAACTCGGTATAAAAACAGGTGAATCGACGCCAGATGGTAAGTTTTTTATTAAACGCGAAGAAGAATGTTTGGCTGCTTGTTGTGGTGGGCCAATGATGATGATTGATCATAAGTATTATGAAAATCTGACGCCTGAAAGAATCGACGAAATTCTGGATGAACTTGAATGAGTACGAATGCGATGGAAATGAATAATGTTTGTTATACGACGCTCAAGTTCGATGAGCCTTGGACTTTTGAAAATTATTTAAAGGTCGGTGGCTATGAGGCCTTAAAAAAAATCCTTAATGAAAAAATACCGCCTGAAGATGTTATTGAAGAAGTTAAAAACTCTGGATTAAGAGGACGTGGTGGTGCAGGTTTCCCAACTGGTCTGAAATGGAGTTTTATGCCGCGCAATATTGCCGGCCAAAAATATATTGTTTGTAACTCGGATGAAAGTGAACCGGGTACCTGTAAAGATAGAGATATTTTGCGTTTTAATCCTCATTCGCTTGTTGAAGGTATGGCTATTGCCTGTTACGCGACAGGTGCAACAGTCGGTTACAACTATATTCGTGGCGAGTTTATGGATGAGCCGTTTATTCGTTTTGATAACGCATTAAAAGAAGCCTATGAACAAGGCTTATTAGGTAAAAATGTTTTAGCCAGTGGTGTTGATATTGATATCTATGCCAGCTTAGGTGCCGGCGCTTATATCTGTGGTGAAGAAACAGCATTACTTGAATCACTGGAAGGTAAAAAAGGTCAGCCTCGATTTAAACCGCCTTTTCCAGCTAATTTTGGTTTATATGGTAAACCGACAACCATTAATAACACTGAAAGTTTTTCTTCCGTACCGAGTATTATTGTTAATGGTGGAACATGGTTTGCTGATAAAGGGGTTCCAAATAGTGGTGGCATGAAATGTTTTTCAGTCAGCGGCCATGTTAATAATCCAGGAAACTTTGAAATTCCATTAGGTACGCCTTTCTCTAAATTATTAGAAATGGCTGGCGGTGTTCGTAATGGCCGTGGTTTAAAAGCGGTTATTCCTGGCGGCAGTTCCAGTCCGGTAGTGCCTGGCGATATTATGCTTGAAGCTAATATGGATTATGACTCAATTTCAAAAGCGGGTTCGATGCTGGGTTCTGGTGCTGTTATTGTTATGGATGATACGACTTGTATGGTGAAAGCACTTGAACGTATTTCTCGTTTTTACTATTCCGAATCGTGTGGTCAATGTACGCCTTGTCGTGAAGGAACCGGTTGGATGTATCGTTTGATAAAACGTATTGGAGAAGGTAAAGGCGAACAGGGCGATCTTGATAAGCTCGATGATGTTGCCAGTAAGATTGAAGGCCGAACAATCTGTGCGTTTGGTGAAGCGTCAGCATGGCCGGTTAGAAGTTTTGTAAAACAGTTTAGAGATGAGTTTCAATATTTCATTGATCACAAACGAAGTATGATGGATTCCAGTAAATCAAATAATGATGAAGCTGCATAAAAATGTCTGATAGTAAAATAACAATTGAAGTCGACGGTCAAACCTTAGAAGCAAATAAGGGACAAATGCTGATCGAGATAACTGATGCCAATGACATCTATGTGCCACGCTTTTGTTATCACAACAAATTAACCGTTGCTGCAAATTGCAGGATGTGTCTGGTTGAAGTAGAAAAAGCACCGAAAGCATTACCTGCCTGTGCTACGCCTGTTATGGAAGGCATGGTCGTGAAGACGCGCTCAAAAGCAGCCATAGCAGCGCAAAAAGCAATAATGGAATTTTTGCTGATTAATCACCCATTGGATTGTCCTATTTGCGATCAGGGTGGTGAATGTGAGTTACAGGATTTGGCCATGGGTTATGGTCAGGATGTATCTCGTTATAACGAAGGAAAACGTGTTGTTAAAGATAAAAATATTGGTCCGTTAATCCAAACGGATTTGACACGTTGTATACATTGCACACGTTGTGTTCGTTTTGGTGAAGAAGTTGCGGGTTTACGCGAAATGGGCGCAACCGGTCGTGGCGAAAATACACTGATAGGGACTTACATTGAAAAGAGTGTGAGTTCCGAAATGTCCGGCAATATTATAGACCTTTGTCCCGTCGGCGCACTAACGTCAAAGCCTTTCCGTTATTCAGCGAGAACATGGGAGTTGGTACAAAAGGATGCGATTGCGCCACATGATTCTGTTGGATCAAATATTCATGTGCATGTTAAAGGTAATCAGGTTAAACGTGTTGTTCCTGCAAATAACGAAGCGATTAATGAAGTTTGGTTATCTGATCGCGACCGTTTCAGTTATGAAGCTGTTTATAGTGAAGACCGTTTACAAAAACCTATGGTCAAAGATAACGGCGAATGGAAAGAAGTCGATTGGGAAACAGCGTTAGGTGTTGTTACTAATAGTTTAGCAACGTTAACCGACTCAAATAACGCTGAACAGATCGGAGCAATAGCTTCTGCTTCATCAACAACAGAAGAACTTTATTTATTACAAAAACTCATTCGTGCTTTAGGCTCAAATAATATTGATAGTCGTTTAAAACAATCTGATTTCTCTGATCAAGATCAAGCACCTGCCTTTCCTTATCTTGGGCAAACTATTGCTGAGTTTGAAAACTTGGGATCAGCTTTATTGATAGGCAGTAATGTTAGAAAAGAACAACCGATTATTAACCATCGACTACGTAAAGCGGCACTAAATGGCGCGTCAGTCATGGCAGTAAACTCAGTTGATTATGATTTTAATTTTCCTGTAGTAGCAAAGTGCATTGTTTCTCCAAATAAACTACTAGGTGAACTGGCAGCGGTATTAAAAGCGTTACTTGAATCATCGAATGAAAGTATTGATGCACAAATTCAACAAAGTCTTGATAAAGCTGTTGTCTCAGATGTTCATAAAGCAATAGCTGAAAACTTAAAGAACGCTCATGAAGCGACTGTCTTACTAGGAAATATAGCGGTAGCGAACCCGCAGTATTCATTATTACGTTCAGTTGCTGGTTTAATTGCTAAACACAGTAATTCTAAACTCGGTTATTTATCAGAAAATGCGAATACCTCAGGTGCCTGGTTAACAGGTGCTGTTCCTCATCGCTTAGCTGGTTCAAAAAAAGCAACAAGCACAGGCAAGAATACGCTGGAAATGCTTCAGGCAAAATTAAAAGCCTATGTATTAATGAATGTTGAACCTGAACTTGATTGTTATGACGGTAAATTAGCGCATGACGCAATGGATAATGCAGACTTCGTTATGTGTTTAACTGCATTCCAGAGCGAAGCAATGAAACAGTATGCAGATGTTTTATTACCGATCTCTGTCTTTACTGAAACATCTGGCACTTATATTAATAATGAAGGAACCAGCCAAAGTTTTGCCGGTGTTGTTGCGCCATTGGGTGAAGCAAGACCAGCATGGAAAGTATTAAGAGTATTAGGCAATTGTTTTGAATTGGATGGTTTTGACTATCAGTCATCAACCGATGTGCTTGACGAAGTTATGAAGGAAATCGGAACGATTGATGGAAATAATAATGACGCATGGAAGTCAGAAGCTTTAGTCGATACTGCAACGGATGGTTTACAAAGAGTAACTGAAACACCGATGAATATGATTGATGCATTATGTCGACGCGCAGTTTCATTACAGCAAACCGCTGATGTATCGGATGGTGCAATTCATATTAATTCAATGTTGGCAGAAAAAATTAACTTGGCTAATGATGACAACGCCAAAGTTGAACAGGACGAGAATAGTGTAACGGCTAAAGTCGTTATTGATGAGCGTGTCGCGGATGATTGCGTGTTGATTCAATCAGCGCATCCTGAGTTAGTTAATTTAGGTGCGTCTTATGGCGAGATAAGGATTTCTAAAAGCTAATGCTCGATTTTATTTATCAATTTATTAATCAACAATTGTTGTTACCTTTAACAACAATGGCCGTGCCTGCTGATTATCAGGCGCAGGCAATGACTGTTTTACAATCAATTATAAAAGTCATGGTTGTGTTGGTACCTGTATTAGGTACTGTGGCTTACTTTACTTATGCAGAGCGTAAAGTCATTGGTTTTATACAAGCGCGTATCGGGCCTAACCGTGTTGGCTTTTTTGGTTTTCATTTATTTGGTTTGGGGCAGCCGATAGCTGACGCAGTAAAGTTAATCGTCAAAGAAATTGTGATTCCAACAGGTTCCAACCGATTCCTGTTTGTTATTGCGCCGATATTATCTTTGGCGCCCTCGGTTGCAGCATGGGCAGTTATTCCATTCGATGATACAAAAGTGATTGCCAATATTAATGCGGGTTTATTATATGTATTGGCACTGACATCATTAGCAGTTTATGGCGTCATCATTGCCGGTTGGGCTTCGAATTCTAAATATGCGTTTTTAGGTGCTATGCGTTCAGCTGCGCAAATTGTTTCTTATGAAATTGCCATGGGTTTTGCTTTGGTCGGTGTGCTTGTTGCTGCTGGTAGTTTAAATCTAGGTGATATTGTTAATTCGCAATCAGGTAGTTTAATACACTGGTTCTGGTTACCACTGTTCCCATTGTTTGTAATTTATTTTATTTCAGGTGTTGCTGAAACAAACCGTGCACCTTTTGATGTTGCGGAAGGTGAGTCTGAAATTGTTGCAGGTTTTCATATTGAATACGGCGGCATGGCCTTTTCGGTATTCTTTATGGCTGAATATGCGAATATGATTTTGATCTCTGTTTTATCGGCAATCATGTTTTGTGGTGGCTGGTTGTCACCGTTCCAGGGCATTCCTGTCATTGAAAGTTTATTTGCATGGGTTCCACCTATGCTTTGGTTATTAGCGAAAACATCTTTCTTTATGTTTTTGTTCCTGTGGTTCCGAGCGACTTTCCCGCGTTATCGTTATGATCAAATTATGCGTCTTGGCTGGAAAGTCTTTATTCCTTTAACAATAGTCTGGTTAGTTGTTGTCTCTGCGTTAGTGGTTGGCGACGTACCACCTTGGTTTAATTGATTATGGAAAAGGTTAAAAATTACATACAAAGTTTATTTCTCTGGGAACTGGTGAAAGGTTTACAGCTTACCGGACGTTATATGTTCAAGCGTAAAATCACGGTGCAATATCCTGAAGAAAAAACACCGCAGTCGCATCGCTTTCGTGGTTTGCATGCGCTTCGTCGTTATCCAAATGGAGAAGAACGTTGCATTGCCTGTAAGTTATGTGAGGCTGTTTGTCCAGCAGTAGCGATTACTATTGAATCAGAACAACGCGAAGATGGTAGCCGCCGTACTACAAAGTACGATATTGATTTAACCAAGTGTATCTTTTGCGGTTTTTGTGAAGAATCTTGTCCAGTTGACTCGATCGTTGAGACAAGAATATTTGAATACCATGGTGAAAACCGTGAAGACTTATTAATGACTAAACAAAAGTTACTCGAAGTTGGCGATAAAGTTGAAGCGCAGATAGCCGAAGACCGTGCCAGAGATGCCCTATATAGATAGTGATAGATAGTGTACAGATATTAATGATGCGTATTATTAAAAATAAAAATTGTGGGATAAAAAATAATGGTTGAACAAATCGTTTTTTATCTCTTTGCAGGCATGTTAGTTTTTTCAGCGGCTATGGTTGTTGTCTCACGCAATCCTATTCATGCTGCTTTATATTTAATACTTTCTTTCTTTGCATCATCTGCAATCTGGTTGTTGTTACAAGCCGAGTTTTTAGCTATCACATTAGTGCTGGTTTATGTCGGTGCTGTCATGGTGCTATTCCTGTTCGTCGTCATGATGCTTGATATAGATAAGGTTGTTGTTAAAGAAGGTTTTATCAGTTATCTGCCTGCCGGAATCAGTTTTGCAATATTGATGGTGATAGCGATAGGGCTGGTTGTTGGCTCTGATTACTTTATGTCAGAAAAATACATGGCAACGCCACAGCTTGATTCTGATTACAGCAATACCCGAGAATTGGGTCTGGCGCTTTATACGCAATACCTATATCAATTTGAAATTGCCGGTGCAATATTATTAGTGGCTATTATTGCTGCGATTACACTGGGTATGAGTAAACTGAAAATTACAAAAGCACAAAACCCTGATAAGCAAGTTGCCGTTAAGAAGCAAGATCGCTTACGTATAGTGAAAATGGAAGCGGAAAGTAAAGGAGGATCTGACTCATGATCACTTTACCTGAAGTACTTTCACTTGCTGCATTGTTATTTTGTATTAGTGTTGCCGGTATTTTCCTGAACAGAAAGAACGTATTGATATTATTAATGTGTGTTGAGTTAATGTTGCTTTCCGTCAACATGAATTTCGTTGCATTTTCACATTTTCTTGGTGATATACATGGTCAGGTGTTTGTCTTTTTTATCTTAACGGTTGCTGCCGCTGAGTCGGCAATTGGTCTGGCAATTCTTGTTGTGTTATTCCGCAAGAAGAAATCGATTAATGTAGATGACTTAGGTTCAATGAAGGGATAAACATGTTTGAAGATATGGGAACAATTTATTTAATCATTGTACTAGCTCCGCTAATCGGTTCTTTAATTGCTGGTTTGTTTGGCAAAGTTATTGGTAGAAGTGGTGCGCATTGGGTCACTATTATTGGTGTGGCTATTTCCAGCATCTTGTCGATGATTGCTTATAAACACCATATGTTTGATGGTGCACCTGATTATAACCAAGCACTTTATACCTGGCTTAGTAGTGGTGGTATCGATCTGCAAATTGGTTTTCTGATAGATCCTTTGTCAGTGACAATGATGGTCGTTGTCACTTTTGTTTCCTGGATGATTCATATCTATACCATTGGTTATATGCATGATGATCCCGGCTATCAACGTTTCTTCAGTTATATCTCGATGTTTACCTTCGCTATGTTAATGCTGGTTATGTCGAATAACTTCTTACAACTATTCTTTGGTTGGGAAGCGGTCGGTGTTGTTTCTTATTTGCTTATTGGTTTCTGGTACAAAAAAGACACTGCTATCTTTGCCAATATGAAAGCCTTTCTGGTTAATCGTGTTGGCGACTTTGGCTTTCTATTAGGTATTGCCGCTGTCTTGATGTATTTCAATACACTCGATTATGCGACTGTGTTTAGCAATGTTGATACGCATGCAGAAACAACTATTACTCTCTTTGGCGATAATGCCTGGTCATTAATGACAGTAATTTGTATTTGTCTGTTTATTGGTGCGATGGGTAAATCAGCACAGGTTCCGTTGCATGTCTGGTTACCTGACTCAATGGAAGGTCCAACACCTATTTCAGCGTTAATCCATGCTGCAACCATGGTAACGGCAGGTATCTTTATGGTCTCACGCATGTCGCCGTTATATGAATTATCAGAAACAGCGCTGAGTTTTATTTTAATCATTGGCG
>JBMZNW010000062.1:0-9843 GCA_049619915.1 Gammaproteobacteria bacterium | reverse complement strand
AAATTTTATGATTTTGAATGAGTACGTAACCTAAGCATTTTTAAAAATTCTGCTCAGATAGTGGCAGTGCAACTAAGAAAATGCCCCACAAAACCTGTTCAGATGCTTGAAAAGTCATAGATAGCGTTAACTTAGCCATTACAGCAGAGAATCACAGCAAAAAAATACATCAAGCCAGCAACGATAAAGCCGTTTCGCTCAAACTAATTTATCTAGCTTTACAGCTCCCAAGCGTATTCAACGCTTAGCTTTCTACCTTCATTGCTGTATTCAAACTTTCTACACAAATCGCCTATCAGCCTAATACCGCGTCCGCTGTTACTCATATTTTCATCTAATCTTTTAGCTATTCCCTGATAGTCGAAAGCTTCGCCATCATGTTCAATAGAAAACACGACAACACCGGTGTCCCCTTCAACATTCTGTTTAATCGTTATAATGATGCTTGCATGTTCTAACTCATCAAGACGGCGCTGACGCAAATCATAATATTTAAAAAAACCATTTTCTGAGTTTTTAATTGATGAATCGAGATTTAATAGACCATGCTCCAACGCATTTGAATACATCTCAGATAAAATTAAGAATATTTTTTCCCGATGATCACCAAAGCCCTGTATATCTTTTATTGTCTGTACCAACGTTGGAATTGGGTTTGTCTGACATATCACATCTTTTCCAAATTCAAACCGGCTCTGCCATTCCATTGGTTTTATTTTATTATCATTAATACTCTTTTTTTTGTTATCTACAATTAACTTCTTATCACAGGAAACTTCCAACAAAAGCAAATCATCATTTAACTTATCATGTCCCTGAAATTGCATAGCGTCATTAACTATCTTATCAACTTTATTTTTTTTATTATGATTTGACTCTATAGACTTTAACAAGCGTTCCTCGCCATACATTTCACCTTCTGAATTAAACAATTCAAACACACCGTCAGTGAAAGCATAAATAAAATCACCTTGTCTTAAATCTACTCTTACAGGGATAATTTCATGTTCACTTATTAATTTAATTCCCAAGGCCATATCCATAGAAGAGATTTTTTCTTTTAATTGACCATCCTCATTTACAACTAACACTCCCGGAAAACCAGAATTCCAAATCTGCATTTCATCATATTCACTATTAAAACTCATGATACAGGCGGCAAAGAATCGATCTACAGGGAACAAATAAAATAATTTTTTATTTATTTCTTCGATAATTACTTGCATATCAAAACCTTTACTCACCATAGAATAAAACGTTTCGCAAGTAATCATAGAACCTATCGCCGCTGGCAACCCATGTCCTGTGTTATCACCAACAAGAATAATTTGTTCTCCTGATGGATTAACAGCAGAACAAAGAATGTCACCACTCAAAATATTTTCTGCAATATATGCCCAATCCATATTGCCCGAATTAACGAACCGTGGCATCTGCATATTATTAATAATACTTCTAGCATCATTTAAATCCTTTTCCTGATTTCTAATATGCTCTGATAAGGCAAGTTTTTTATCTAATAAATTATCGTACAATTTTTTTGTGCGCAGTATGGAGTCAACTCTTACAGTTAATAAACTGTCATTGATAGGTTTAACAATAAAGTCATCGCCCCCAGCATCAAGGCATTTCTCCAAAATGGCTTTATCATCAATTGCTGTTATATAGATGACATGAGCATACTTATGCTCTAAGTTTGTTTTTATAAACTTTGTTAATTCATGTACAACATGGTCAAATAAAGTCAGATTAATAAATACGATATCCGGCTGATATTCAAGGAGTAAGTTTTTTGTCGCTTCATCTGATTTAACAACTGAGACTTGGTAAGAAAAACCAGCTAATATTTTTTTTAAAATAGCGTTATCTAATTCTGAGCCATCGATAATTAATGCTTTTAAGTCATTATTTAAATAATCGCAAGAATCATCAAGCTCATTCTCGAGAAGGGAATAAGCCATAGTTTTAAGCTACTTTAAACAATTTATCAAAATGGGCGATTTCCATTATTTGCATTACATTTTTACTTGCATTCTTAATACTGACTTTGCTATTAGTTTGTTCTGCGTATTCTTTAAGTTGTAACAGCATTCCTAACGCTGAGCTATCCATAAACTTTGTTTTATTCATATCCAGAATCAATTGTTTCACACCAGCTTTTTCATATGCTTGCTTAAATTCCCCATGTAAATGGAAGTCAAACTTTTCTGGTAATGACAGAGTTAATTCGCTATTACTGTTCGATCTTGTCTTTAGTATTCTCATGACTTTCCTCTTCTATCAATACTTAGAATAAATCAATTTCACCGGCTTCCATCGATTCCTGAACAGCAGGTTTCTTATCAGGCAAACTGGTCAATTCAACTTTTATTTCTTCAATACTTAAACGAAGTTCACTAATCATATTTTCCGCTTCAGTGGAATCCTGGCATTCTTCTATATTGCAAACACCTTCAGTAAAGTTTTGTACAAACTCTGATAGAACATTTATTTTATCTTCAGCATGCTCAGCAACTTGCCTGACAATATCTTCAAATTGCAGATTTCTAATCGCTACAGAAGTTTTTTCTGAAATATTTGTATTAATAACGGCAGCATGCCCAATTGATTCATCAATAAACGTTTCCAACTTTGATAATGACAACATCATTGAATCAATGTTATGTGTTCTTAGCATTACATCCGTCACGTCGTTGCTTGCATTCTCTCCAACCATTTCACAAGCCAGATTTAATTTTTTTTGCGCAGAAGTAACACAAGTTTTTATTTCATTATTCAAATTATTGGAAGTGAGAGAAAGATTACGAACTTCATCAGCAACAACAGCAAAACCACGTCCTGCTTCACCAGCTCTTGCAGCTTCAATAGCTGCATTAAGTGCTAATAAATTAGTTTGTTCTGCTATTTGCTTTACTTCATCCAGAGATTTAAATATGGCTTCCATCTCTGCTGATAAATCTTCAATTGAAGAAACAACATCCATGCTATGTTTGCTATTCTCAACCATTGTATTAACAAATACTTCTAGGGTACCTTTGGTTTTTCCGATGAATTTCCCGATACTCAATTTTTCATCTTCAATCTGCTCATCACCTTCAGAAAATTCATTATCAATATTTAAACGCCCGGCAATCTGACCAATTAATTGCGATTGTGACTGCACTTCTTCGTTAATACCGTAAAAACTTTCATTTAAATTTACGACTGATGTTGAGGTGAGATCTCGAACCTGTCCCAGTTCAACTTTAATTGAGTTCATAGATTCATCAATAGTATCGTTGACTTGTGAAACTAGCCTGTGAATCGAATCGATTTTCGTATCGCTCTCTAATGCAACAGCATTATTAACAAACTCAGTGGCTACAATATTAGAAACATTGCTTTCTTTACGAACAACAATAATGACCCAGGAAAAAACGACGGCAAGCAATATATAAGGCGCATACTGCACGACATTGCTTATCGATAAAAGAATAAAGCCGATTAAGCTCATCAGCAAAGGCAGGGAGTAAGGTTTAAGTATTTTAGCTCGATTAGGAATGTTAATTTCCTCAAACCTTGCAGTATTCATTTGAGAGAACTCCTTTATATTATTTCTCTGTTCCACAATTTTTATCGGCTTTATTCATTAAAACTTTAAAAAATTAAGGAAATATCCATAATTTTATTTATCGCTATAACAATCGAGTCAATAAAATAAATAATTGATTATTATGGCAATATTAAGCAGCTTTAGCGGAATATAAATTAATCAACCTCTTTGCAACTTTATTTAACGGAAGAATTTCATCAGCTGCATTCAATTTTACAGCTTCGCCTGGCATACCCCATACAACACTGCTACGCTCATCCTGAGCAATAGTAATCGCACCTGTTTGCTTCATTTCTAGCAAACCTTCAGCACCATCATCACCCATACCAGTTAGAATGACACCGATAGCATTTTGTCCTAATTGATTAGCGACTGAACGAAACAGTACGTTTACAGAGGGTTTATGACGATTAACTGCCGGACCATCATTCAAACGACAGACATATCGAGCACCGCTTCTCTCAACTAACAAATGCTGTCCACCTGGGGCAATATAAACATGACCAGCCAATATTTGCTGACCGTCAGTTGCTTCACACACTTTCATTGCAGAGACGTTATCCATCCGTTTTGCAAAACTGGCACTAAATTTTTCTGGTATATGTTGTGTGATGACAATGCCCGGGGAATCAGCAGGCATATCTTTTAAAACTTCACGAATTGCTTCCGTACCACCGGTAGAGGAACCAATCGCAATAATAGAATCGGTTAATTTATAGTTACGTCTCGAAATATCGAGTTTCAGTATTTCATCGGCCGAATGTTTTTTCTCAACCTTTGTTTCCAATATCTTTTCTATATTCTTTTTCCGTTTAGGTGTGCCTGATGCTAATTGCGCAACTGATGCAACTTTGACTTTTTCTATTAATTCGGCTGCATAATTTTGAATGGTGTTACTAAAATCAGTTTTAGGTTTGTTTATAAAATCAACAGCACCCAATTCCAATGCATCAAGTGTTATCTCTGCGCCTGCTTCGGTTAAAGTAGAGACCATGACTACTGGCATAGGACGTAATCGCATTAAGTTTGAGAGAAAAGTCACGCCATCCATTTTTGGCATTTCGACATCCAACGTTAATACGTCTGGATTAAGCTGCTTTATTTTTTGTCGCGCCATAATCGGATCAGCTGCGGTACCGACCACTTCTATCTGAGCATCTGAATTAAGAATCTCAGATAACATTTTTCTAACCAGTGCTGAATCATCGATAACCAGTACTTTGATTAAATTTTTCGACATATAATTTCGCCTATATAAAGATTAAATCTTCAAAACAACTCAATATCGCCTTCAATTTTTTCTTTTTCAATATGCTGCTTATAATCATTTTCACGACTTACAATAGTTTCATTGTGCAATGATTTTAATTTCTTCACTTGCAATTTGCCTGTTCTTGGGAAATAGCGAACTTTACGTGGATATATTTCACCAAGATCTTCGCTGGCTATTGAGTAACCCTCGGCCTTTAGATATTGTTTTATGAAAGCAATATTTTTATAACCAATATCATTCATTTTTGCCATGATCCGACCGCCACCCGTGACCTTAACTTCAAAACGTTTTTTACTACCGCCATTTTTCAAAATTTCATTGACCAGATGTTCCATTGCATCAACTCCATATCGAGCAGCTTTATCTATTTCGTTATATTTCCATTTATCATCATCCTGATTATTATTTTGTGGCAACATAAAATGATTCATTCCACCTATACCCAGTTTATTATCACGTATGCAAACAGAAATGCATGAACCTAAAACTGTTGCGATTATTTCGTCCGAGGCTGTGACATAAAACTCACCTGGAAGAATTTTCACCATTTCCATATTCTGTTGCCGACACCAAAAACGGTTTATATTTTCAAACCCAGGTAATATTCTGTTCGTTTGATTCTTTATCGTATGAATTTTTCTTGATTGTTGTGATGCCGCGTGCATAGTCTTATTCCTGTTTATTACGCAGCTTTTTGATGTATTGTTTTACCGAGAAGATTAAATCGATCTGATACTTTATAAAGGCTTTCTGAATGACCTAGAAACATATAAGAATCTTCTTTTAAGACATTTGCAAATCGATCAAATAAAACACGTTGTGTGTCTTTATTAAAATAAATAACAACATTACGACAAAAAAGCACATCAAACTGCCCTTTCATTGGCCAGGTTTCCATTAAATTTAATTGTTTAAATGTAATTAACTCTCTTATCTTGGGATTGACTTTTACATCTTGCGAGTTTTTTGAAGCCGGTTTCATGAACCATTTTTTCAACCGTTCCTTACTTATACCTGTCATTTTATCTTTCTGATAAACACCCGCACTGGCCTTTGCAAGTACATTAGTGTCAATATCCGTCGCTAATATTTTGATATCCCAATCGTTAATGTCAGGGAATGATTCGCGTACCGTCATAGCAATGCTGTAAGGTTCTTCACCAGTAGAACATCCAGCTGACCAGATACGAATCCTTTTTTCAGATTTTCTCTTTTCCCTTAAATATGTTAGTGCAGTCTTATTTAAATATTCAAAGTGATGTGCTTCACGATAGAAACTGGTTAAGTTGGTTGTAATAGAATTAACAAAATCAACCATTTCATCTTCAGGATTATTACTCAGTAGCTTGCAGTATTCATCAAAACTACTCAGTTTAAGTTTTCTCAATCGTCTGGCTAATCGACCATAAACTAAATCCCTTTTTTGTTCCGCAAGTGTAATACCTGTTTTTTCAAAAACGAGTTTAACAAACCACTTGAAATGTTTATCAGTAAACTCGAATTCTGCACGATCTTGCAACTCAGTTTCTCCTAAGTTTTATTTTTATCTATTAGGCAGCTAAAGACAGATTAATGATTTCATTCAAACCTAATAAACTAAAAGAATGACAAAACATTTCACTTGGGTTATTCCAGACGACTTCTTTCCCTTCTTCCATTGCAAACAGATAATAAGCTGTTAATAACTGCATAGCAGCAGCATCTGTTTTATCGACTTCTGCGCATTCAAAAACAACTTTTGTCACGCTTGCATCAATAAAGCTGAATTCATCCATTAATTCTTCTACATCGCGAATGGTTATTGTATTTTCAAAATTAACTGTATAAGTGGTTTTATCGCTTTCATCTTCCAGGCTGTTTTCTTCTTGCTCTGATGAATTGTCATTTACCACTTCTTCTTTGTTTTCTTCCAGCACAGATTGCTTTTCTTCATCACTCAACCATGCAAGAGGATCGACGCCGATTAATGATGAATTATCTTCTTCGCTTACTTTGTTTTCTTCTGTCTCATTCATATTGTTTTCCTATTTCAAACCGTACGTCCATATGCCAGATCGAGTGCTAAAGATCCGTAATCAACTGCACCATTACTATTTTTCTTGTATTCAAAAATAGTTTTGCCAAAACTAGGACATTCGGCCAACGCTGCTGCTTCACGTATTCGTGTAGCAAGTAACTGCTTTGGAAAATACTGTTTAATTGTATCCATTACCTGTTGCGGCAAACGACGACGAGTATTAAATCGAGTCATAACAAATGACTCTTGAATTTTATGCCCGAGTTTCTCAAAGTTTTTAAATGTGCCAATCAAGTAAGATAATCCCTGCAATGACAAATAGTCTCCTGCAATAGGAATCAAGGCTTCGTTAGTTGAAAATAAGGCATTGATAACAAGTAAGCCCGAAGCAGGAGGACAATCAATTAATACGTAATCCTGATCTTGAAAATTACCTTTCATCGCATCGCGCAACAAAGTCCCGCGCTTAATCCCGTGTAATGCTTTATGCTCAAGATCGCCTAGATTAGGACCAGAAGAAACCAGAGACAAACCTGGCCTGACCTGCTTAACACAATTTTCTATTGGGTGATTATCAATTAATACACGATCAAGCCCCGGGCTATGCAAATAATTTTCACCCAAACTTGTTGTTAGATGACCTTGTGGGTCGAGATCAATCACAGTCACTTTATATTGATTTAAAACAAGCGCATGCGCTAAATTTGCTGTTGTCGTTGTTTTACCGACTCCGCCTTTTTGATTGATTATCGCAATTGTGCGCATGTTTCTCTCCATGTAAGGATTCTTATACTTATCATCAAATTTCAGCATTGCTTCCTCGTTATAATTTAACGAGGAAGATATTTTAATTATTTTAAAAAATTTTCTTTAAAACTCTTCCCATTCATCATCAACAGAGCCACCACTTGCTGCCCTTCTTCCAGTGTTCTCAACAGGTTGTTGTGTTTTAGGCGCATCTTGCCAAGGACGTTCTTTTCCCCGTCTTTCATTCACAACACCAACCGAGCCAGACTCATCACCTGTATTCACTTGCTGCGGCCGCTTCTTCAACCAATGACGCATTTTGCTGGGTCATCTCATCCATTTGTGCAACAGCTTTGTTTATCTGATCGATTCCCGATGATTGTTCACTACTCGCTGCTGCTATCTCAGCGATGATGTCACTGACCTTTTGTACTGAATTAACAATTTCTTCTAGTGTACTACCAGACTCGTCAACAAGTTTTGAACCTTCTTCAACTTTCTGGACACTATCGTTAATTAATGTTTTGATTTCTTTAGCGGCACCGGCACTACGTTGAGCCAGGTTTCTTACTTCTGCAGCAACAACGGCGAAACCTCTACCCTGTTCTCCGGCTCTAGCCGCTTCAACCGCAGCGTTCAAGGCCAACAAGTTTGTCTGGAAAGCAATCTCGTCTATCACGCCAATAATATCGGCGATTTTTTTACTTGATTGATTGATCTCACCCATGGCCGATATTGCATTACTAACAACTTCGCCACCTTTTTCTGCTTCACTGCGTGCGTTTGTTGCCAATTGATTTGCTTGTTGTGCATTATCTGCATTTTGTTTTACTGTACCCGTTAACTCTTCAATACTTGATGCTGTTTCTTCAAGAGAGGAAGCTTGTTCTTCAGTACGTTGACTTAAATCCATATTACCTTGTGCTATTTCATTTGCAGATGTGTTGATAGAGTTTGCGTTTTCTCGTACTTCACCGAGCATCTTTAGTAAGTTGCCAATAGATGAATTAACGGCTGTCTGCATTGTTAGGAATTGACCGTTAAACTCACCATCCATTGTTTGCGTTAAATCTCCATCAGATAAGCTTTCAATGACTCGAGTTGATTCATTAAGTGGCTCAACAACAGCATCCATTAAACTATTTATTGACGTTGAGAGTGTTTTCATGAATCCGGAGTACATATCAGGGTCAAGTCTGGAATCAAGTTGACCTTGCGATGCACCAACAATTAAATTTTCGATCTGTCGTTCAGCATCTTTTTCTTCAGTGATATCGCGCCATTCAACCATATTACCCATGTAATTACCGCTAGGATCGAGTACCGCCGTTGCATTAACACTAAATTCAAGATCACCTACTTTTATTTCTGCTTTTGCGGGCAATCTGCTTACATCGGCTAGCAATCGTCTTTGATGGCTTGGATCTTTATGAAACTGATCGATATTCTGTCCAACTAGATTATCAACATTCAAACCTGGCCAAATTGCGCGTAGTTCATTCTGGCGTTTTCTTAACATTTCAACGACAGCAGGGTTTGCATAAGTGATGTTCAAATCGTCATCACACAACATTAAGTTCGCTTGTGCACCATCGACGGCTGATTGTAGTCGTGCGACTTCTATTTCTTTCTTTCTTGTTTCAGTAACATCTTCCCACTCAAGCGTATTACCAATGTAATTACCTTCCAGATCCATTTGTGCCGTAACAGTCAAATCAAATTTTAATTCATTAATACTAATTGTCGTCTTATAAGGCAGGTTACTTGGATCAGCTAACATCTTACGTTGATGAGCAGGGTTTTTATGAAACATATCAATACAAACACCCATGACTTTATTCGCATCAAACGTTGGCCATTGTTGTTTAAATTCAGCCTGATATTTTTGTAATAATTCAATTGTTGCATGATTAGCATAAGTAATTTCAAAATCACGATTAATCATAATCATCGGCGTTTGCGCACCATCAACAGCAACCTGCAAACGCGTTGCTGCTTGTTGCTGGTTTCTTAATTCTGTACCATCTGTCGCATACTTGATAATTTTAAAAACCTTACCGTTTTCATCAAACAGCGGGTTATAGCTGGCATTAATCCAAACTTCTTCACCGTCCTTATTAATTCGCTTAAATTGCCCGGACAGGTATTCGCCATTATTCAATTGTTTCCAGAATTGCTTATATTCAATACTGTTAGCATATTCACTTTCAACAA
>JBMZNW010000061.1:0-9845 GCA_049619915.1 Gammaproteobacteria bacterium | reverse complement strand
ATGTTGATGTCGATGAATTATTTATCGCATGCATTGATATTCAGCTTTCTTGAATATGCGCCTATTCCGAAAAATGTCTGGCAACAACTGAATTTTATTTATGACTTTACTGAATCGATGGGCTGTCATAAGAAAATCTATTCTATCCCGGGGCCGGATAATAAAGATATCAATACAACAATTGATCATACTTATAAAAAAATAATGATGGCATCGTTAGTTGATCCACATCATTTACCGTTCGGTGCTATCTGGGAAGTGTATGAACAACTGGATAAATGGGCAGAATATACGCAATTACATGAAATGCAATCCGTAACAAATTCCAGTGGTTATTTTGTTGTTGATTTAAAAACAGATAATAAAGCCATCCCCTATTCAAAATTTGATCAAACAAAAACACATGACAAGATACGTTTACTTGATTCGACACCATTAGATAATTTAATAAAAAAACAAATTGAACTGATTAAGATTGGGCAACCTATCGATAAGTCGATTGTCCTTTCTCCTTTTTATGCAAAAGCATTACTGATCCATATGTTAAAAGCCTGGGGACTTCCTCCTAACCGCTACTTCCCAAGAAAAGCCAAGTCAGGAAAATTAGATCTTGTTTCCGGTACTCGGGCGATTTATTACTACTTGAATGATGGCAATGCATTCCAAAGCGTGTCTACGCAAGAAGATGATGAAGAAATTGATATTGCTGAAGACTTAGCTGAAATACAAAATTTGCCTTCGGCAGATGGTCAATTTATGTCTGAAGAATGGCGTATTGTTGATGAAGGTTCTGGTGGTTATGCCATTATTCGTGATGATAAACCCAAAAACGCCATGCGCGTTGGTGACCTGATTGGCATTAGTCTAGATGATGAAAAAAGAATATGGAGCATAGGCACGATACGTTGGTTAATGGTTAGTAAGTCTGTACATAAAATAGGTTTACAAATTATTTCTGATACAGCGAAACCGATTTCGATTCGGGCTTGTAGTGGTAGTAAAGCGGATCAGGAGTTTAAACCTGCGTTTTTGGTGAGTCACGCCAGCGATCCGAATGATCTCTCTATCATTGTGGAAAAAGGGCTTTATATAGAAGGTCGTGAAATGGAAATGTTGCTAGGAGATAAGAAAGAATTAATTTCAGCAAATAGTATTATCGAATCCAGCATGACTTACGAAGTGTTTAGTTATAAAACAGGTTGATGTTGTTACGCGTTCTCTTCTTTAAGAAGATCGTGGATTGATAAAGACAGGTGTTCTGCAACTTCTTGCTTGTGATTAGCAAGGCAAGTTTTCAGCTTATTTGAAAGCTTGTCTTGCCCAAGTTCATTATCTGCAATAGGTAAACGAACTGGCAAGACAGTGTGTAATTCATACAGACTGGTTTCTTTCATGTCCTTTGACAATAACCACTCACTATTAGAGCTTTGATTTACCCATTTCTTTCTTTTTAGATGTTCCAACATTTCGTTCATTTCAAATTGCGGCAAAGACACTGAGCTTTTTCTTATCTCAGTGATAGAAAGTGTTCTCCCTTCTAGTTGGCCTTTGTAAAGCAACTGCAGCACCCGCAATACATCGATAAACTTCCAACCACCTTTACTTCGGAGTTCGATTTCATCGTTTAATCGAAATGAAGATAGACAAAATGTTATATGCGCACCAAACAAAACAATCATCCATGACACATAAATCCAAATAAGAAACAGAGGAATAATAGCAATGGCACCATAGATATTTTCGTAGCTCGGCATTTCCCGCACATAAATACCAAAGCCGTATTTCGCAAACTCAAAAAGTATTGCGCAAATAAAACCACCAATAAACGCATGCTTTTTAGATACAAAACAATTCGGGATCAAAATATACAGCAGAGAAAAAGCAACCGAGGTTGTGAAAAAAGGCATCCAACTGAGAAAGCGCGCTTTTAAATTCCAGCTTGTATCGACATCGGCGACGACTGGTAAAGACAAAATATAGGATGTCGAAGCTAGACCAAAACCGATTAAAAGCGGCCCCATTGTTAAGACTGCCCAGTAAACCAATAAACGCCCTACCGGGTTACGTCTTTTTTTGACCATCCAGATTCGATTAAACGCATTATCAATCGTTGCCATCAACATAATGGCAATAAACACTAGAACTGTAATACCTGTGATGGTGAGCTTCGATGCTTTATCTGAAAAGCCCAGCAAATAACCTTGTATCGCCTGACCAAACTCAGGCACAAAATTGGCAAAGACAAAATTCTGAATCGCTTCGGAAAAGTCACTCAGCACAGAAATACTGCCAAATAAACCGAACATAACTGTAATCAACGGCACGATGGAAAGCAGTGTTGTATAAGCCAGTGATGAGGCAGTTTGCATACCACGCAGGGTATAAAAATGGCGCAGAAAAAAGCGACAAAAGTAAAAAACCGTTATCAATTGTGCTTTTATAATATTGAACAAGTTTTCTGCCATTTCAGCTCGTCATCGACAATGAATTTATTTATGATTATTAAAAACTAATATTACAGAGAGATACAGTAAATGAAAGCAACAATCTACCATAATCCGCGTTGTTCCAAGTCCAGACAGACATTGGCCATTCTGGAAGAGCAGGAAGCTGATATTGAGATTATTGAATATTTGAAAACATCACCGGATAAAAAGACCTTATCAGATGTATTAAAAAAACTCGGTATCGCCCCTTCAGCGTTATTAAGAAAAGGCGAATCGGTTTATAAAGAACTCGGTCTTGCTGACAAACTGGATGACGATAATGCGATTCTTGATGCTATGGTAGAGAACCCTATTTTGATTGAAAGACCGATTGTTTTAGCCAACGACAAAGCGTGTATTGGTCGCCCACCCGAGTCAGTACTCGAAATACTGTAGTCTGTAATAACCATGACCAATATTCTTGTCCTTTATTACAGTCGCGGTGGCAGTGTTGCTGAGATGGCAAGACATATTGCGCATGGTGTCGAATCTGTTTCTGATTGCAAAGCAATCATCCGTACCGTACCCGCTGTTTCTGCAAACTATGAAAGCACCGAATCCGATATTCCAGACTCAGGTCCACCGTATGCAACGCATGAAGACTTAATAAACTGTGATGGTCTTGCCTTAGGTAGCCCAACACGTTTTGGCAATATGGCCGCGCCGATGAAATATTTTATCGATTCCACTTCTGATATCTGGGCATCAGGAAATTTAATCGGCAAACCGGCAGCAGTGTTCAGCTCAACGGCAAGTTTGCATGGTGGACAAGAAACAACCTTATTAACGATGATGATGCCCTTACTCCATCACGGTATGTTAATGCTAGGCGTCCCCTATTCTGAACCAAGCTTAACAACAACCCAAAGCGGCGGCACACCCTACGGCGCAACCCATATTGCTGGAAGCAATGATGATCTTCCTATTACTGAAGAGGAGAAAGCGTTGTGTATTGCAGTTGGGAAACGAATGGCGGAAGTGAGTTGTAAGTTAAAGAATCACTAATTTTATTGTCTACTTACAACTAGCTGCGAAAAAATATCATTCGTAACAACGTCCTTCTGAACGAAGCACCTTTTCTATCTCTAAAGCTTCTTGCTTAAGATCTACTATCTCTTTTTGTTTAGTTGGTGAACCTTCAAACAACGCAGGTTTTAAATGTTCTGTAAATAAAGAAATTGTATAGCAAGCATCTTTATAGATACCTTCAAGATTATTATTTTCTAATTGCTCTATTGTCTTGAGCGCTTTTGAAACCAAGATTGCATTATGGTTAGATTTGCCAACTTGGTAAGTTATATACTCTTGATCCCAATAGACCTTATCAATGACATATTGAGAAGATATTATTGCTGTTATAAAGGCAATTACTGAAATAGATATGTATTGTATTATTGCTTTCGCCATGAGATTACTTATTTATATAAATGTCCACTTTGGATCAATAGAAGTAAACTAATCATTAATCAACCCTTTAACAAACGGAATCGTTATCTTTCGCTTGGCTGCTAATGAAGCATGATCTATTTTATCCAGTACATCTATTAATGATGTTAAATTACGATCCACCCGCCTTATTAAAAACTCAATGACTTCATCGCTGAGTTCAAATGATCGTTCTTTTGCTTTTTGCTTTAGTATTTCTATTTTTAAATCTTCGCTTGGTGATTTAATTTGTATGACTTGATCGGAAGACAGTCTTGATTTTAGATCATCGAGTTCTAAGCCTGAATTCGCAGGTGATTTATTACCACTGATTATTAACGAATGATTATTATCTTTCAGCTCGTTATAAAGCCAGGTTAAGCCTTGCTGCCATTCAAGCTGCCCAATAATTGATTCAACATCGTCTATACAAACTAAATCCAGTTCACCAAGATCGTGTAGCATTTCTGCACTGAGTTCTTCGATTTGCTTTAGAGGAATATAGGCAACATGTAAATCAGACTCTGCGGCTTGTTTGCATACCGCTTGCAGCAAATGTGTTTTCCCTGTTCCTACTTCGCCCCAAAGATAGAGAACATGGTTTGATTCTTTGTTCGCAATTTGTTTCAGCAATTTAATTAAATTTCCGCTTTCTCCTACAAGGAATGAAGCGAGATCATTTTTTTGAAAATCACCAAACTGAAACGGGATTTGTTTTGAGGAAGAACTTACTGACATCAGGGTGTATAGAAATTACTGCTTAGATATTGCTCATGAAAATGTCGAAGCAAGACAACAATGACTGCGGCGGCAGGTAAGGCTATCAACATACCAAAGAAACCAAATAACTGTGCGCCTGCCATAACAGCAAAGATAACAGCAACCGGGTGTAAGCCAATACGGTCGCCTATTAATAATGGTGATAAAACAACACCTTCTAATGTTTGCCCTACAGCAAAGACGATTAACACATAAATAATCGGTAAGAATTCTTGGTATTGCATGAACGCTGCGACACTGGCGATGACAATGCCGACAATAGAACCGAGGTACGGCACAAAACTGACCATGCCTGCGGTCATACCGATTAATAATGAAAACTCCAGACCTATAATCCAAAGACCAATACTGTAAATTATGCCTTGCGCGACCATCACCATTAATTGTCCGCGAAAAAATTCTGACAGAACTGCATCACATTCTTTTACTAACTTAACTGTGACGAATTCATATCTTCTCGGAATTAAGGTTCTGACTTTCGCGACAATAATGTCCCAGTCTCTTAACAGGTAAAAAGTAACAACGGGTATGAGCAATAGATAACTGGCCCAAAGCAACAATAATTGTCCTGATGCAGAAACCCGGGTTAAAAATTTTCCGGCGATATTTCCTAATGCCTGCCAATGACCAGTTAATGATTGCTTTATGCCATCGAGATTAATACTGTCTGCTTGTATGCCGAAGCGTTGTGATGCCCATGGAATGAGCTCTGCTTGAATCCAATCTATTATTTCCGGTAAGCGTATGAGTAAGCGTCTGATTTGTTCTTCAATTAATGGAAAAATGACTAAAATAAAACAAAAGCCAATAATCAGCATTAGAAAAAAGACGAAGACAACAGACAGGGTTCGGGAAAATTTTATCGTTTCCAGTCGGTCAACAGCCGGATCGCCTATATAGGCAAGAAAGGCGCTAATTAAGAATGGCGTTAAGATTGGCGCTAATAAATACAGCAAATAGCCTATCGCAATGACTGTAACCAGAATCAACCATTTTTGCGCATCCGTGACGTGTATACTCATCTTATTAACCGATAGTCCAACTGTTCGTTATTACTGAGTTGTTCCAGTGTTCTACCCAAGGCTATAGTTTTATTTATGGCTGTTATGCCGCCATGACTGATGACTTTGAACAATACTTCATTTTCTTTGACGTGCTTTACCTGTACGTCTGTGACTGCCTGAATTGATTGGAGATAGGCTAGTGCTTTGGCGTAATCATCGACTGATTTGACTCCAGTCACGGTTAACTCAAGCATTTCCGTGCCTCCTGTTACAGACGTAACGTATTCGTTAGCGAGTCTGTCGGCTAATTCGTTAATGCCTTCTTCCAGCGCAATTTCTGCAAGTTCACCTTGCGATGTCCAGCTCATGCCTGTGCCATTGTTATAAATAGTCCATTGTGATTCCCACAATGTCGCCGTTGTTTGAGTTAATTTAGCTGATAGAACAACGTCCGGCTCATAGCGACTTGATGCATTTAATAGCGGTTCTTCAAAACTCGCCCAAACATCACTGACTTTCAGTTTCGACGTATCTTCTAAGTCAAGTAAAGGGAACAGTAAGGACACGCCTCTTGATGCGGCATGCTGATCAAGCATGGCAATATACTCCGGGCTTTCTTCAAAACTCACTAACCGTCGAGAATTATCTTTCTCATGCGCCAACCAGACAAGAATAGATGGACGTTCTTTCCCCCAGATCGTTAAGCCGTAGTTGCGCATGGCATTATTTAACGTTGCTTCATCGAAGCGTACCCAGAGTTCTTTTTCTATTTCGTCGGTTTCTGCTGCTAGCTCACTTGAATTCTGCTGTTGCTGATATCGGAATTGTTGTACGAAACGGTCAGACTGTTCTAATAAACCACTGATATCACCACTTTGGGCAATATTTCTATTGCCAGTCAATTTGATTAAAACCTGAATCAACGCTTGTTTGATGGCAGGTTTTCGTTTTGCTATAGATTCATCGCTGACCGGTGCTGTGGCCTGATAAAGACCAGACACCTTTATGGCATAGACTGGCTGGCAAACGAGCAGAACAAAGGCAAAAAACAGCGATATTTTCAATTTCATATTCAGTACGCTATTGAAGTGTTGCCGTTAAGTCAAGGATTGCGGTTAGCTGGCGACACCGATACCATACGCTACTTCGATTAACTGTAATTAACCGGGTTTACTCCTAAAAATAATGAGCAATTCCAAAGAAAAAAAGTTCAGCTATAAAGATGCTGGCGTTGATATTGAACAAGGCAATGAGCTGGTTCAACGACTAAAAAAATCTGTCGGCAATACCCATAGAGAAGGTGTTATGGGCGGGCTTGGTGGCTTTGGTGCTTTATTTGATTTAGGTTCATTAAATTACAAACATCCGGTACTGGTTTCCGGCACGGATGGCGTCGGCACTAAAATTAAACTCGCGATTGACCATAATATGCATGAAACCATTGGTATTGATTTGGTCGGTATGTGCGTCAATGATTTGATCGTTCAAGGTGCTGATCCTTTGTTTTTTCTGGATTACTTTGCTTGCTCTAGTCTTGATGTTGATGTCGCCGAAAAAGTCATCAATGGTATTGCAGAAGGTTGTTCATTATCCGGTTGTAGTTTAATTGGTGGGGAAACCGCGGAGATGCCTGGCATGTATCAAACCGGTGAATATGATCTGGCCGGATTCTGCGTTGGTGTTGTTGAAAAGGACGAGGTCATAACCGGAGAGGATGTTGCCGAAGGCGATGCATTAATTGCGCTTGCTTCCAGTGGTTGTCATTCGAATGGTTATTCTCTGGTTAGAAAAATTATTGATGATACCAATCAGGACTTATCAGAAATGCTGGATGAAAAGCCATTAATAGAGCTGTTGATAGAACCAACACGCATCTATGTGAAACAGATTCTATCTTTAATAAAAAAGGTACCTGTTAAGGCAATCGCGCATATTACTGGCGGTGGTTTAATTGAAAACATTCCACGCGTTATACCTGACGACCTATCTGTATCAATTGACAGTAGCAGCTGGGAGTTACCACCTATTTTTAAATGGCTTCAGGAAACCGGTAATATTGACGCACACGAAATGTATAAAACATTTAACTGTGGTGTTGGTATGGTTATTTGTGTCCCTCAGGAAAATAAAGTTGACGCTGTTAGTCTATTGCTTGAATTAGGTGAAACGGCTTGGGAAATTGGGGAAGTTACTTCAAGCGATAGCTCATCTGAGAGAGTTCTAATATAACGTTTAGTGTCCGCTTTTAGTTTTAGCTTTATCTTGAACTCTGGATAAAATTCCACGCAAGATATTATATTCACTTTCTTCCATTTGTAGGCGATTAAATAACCTTCTCATTCTATGCATGAGTAATTTAGGGTTATCGGCATCATAATAATTTATATCAATCAAACAATCTTCAAGGTGTTGATAGAATAATTCCATTTTATCCTGACTTACCAGAGCAATTTCATTTTCATCTTTCTTATGATTTTGTTCCGTGTTTGCAAGAGAATGAATTTCATAACAGACAATTTGTACCGCTGATGCCAAATTAAGTGAACTGTATTCAGGGTTAGCCGGTATTTGTAGCACAAGATTGCATAACTCAAGTTCTTCATTAGTTAAGCCTGAGTTTTCTCTCCCGAATACAATGGCAACATTCGAATATTTTTTTTCCGAGACTGTTTTAGCGCACTCTCGCGGCGTCACAATTGGCCAAGGCAGGCTTCTAGTCCGAGCCGTAGTACCAATAACCAAGTCACAATCAGAAACCGCTTCTTTTAAATCATCACAAACTTTTGCGCTTGCCAAAATATCGTCTGCGCCTGTTGCTCGCGCTGATGCTTCTGCGGAAGGGAAAGTTTTGGGCGTCACCAGATACAAATGTTTTTGTGACATCACTTTCATTGCACGAGCGGTTGCGCCGATATTACCGGGGTGAGTCGTGCCAACCAGTACAATCCTAACTTTATCCTGCAATTTATTCATATTTGTATTACTTCACTCATCTTCATCAAGCACGTAGAATACCGCGTTCATTATTGGAGAATATTATGCACCCTATGCTTAACATTGCCATCCGCGCAGCAAGATCTGCCGGCGATGCTATTGTACGCGAATTAGATCGCGTCGGAGACCTTTCTGTTGATATTAAAGGCAAGAATGATTTTGTCACGGAAGTAGATAAAAATGCGGAATATATCATCATCGAAACGATCAAAAGTGCATACCCAGATCATGCTTTTTTTGCTGAGGAATCAGGAAAGTCAGGAGACAGCGAGTACGTTTGGATTATTGACCCTTTAGATGGCACTACAAATTTTTTACATGGCATTCCACACTTTGCCGTTTCTATCGCACTTCAACATAAAGGCCGACTTGATCAAGCTGTTGTTTATGATCCGGTTAAACAGGAACTGTTCACTGCTTCGAAAGGGAAAGGCGCGCAACTCAATAATAAAAAGATACGTGTTAGTTCATTAAGCACACTTAACGCTGCACTACTTGCAACGGGTTTTCCATTTGGCACAAACCCGGATGTCGAAAAGTTTATCGAAAGCTTTAGAGCGCTTTATCCGAAGATATCAGGAATTCGAAGAGCCGGTGTCGCTTCTCTAGATCTTGCTTATGTAGCTTGCGGACGTCTGGATGGCTTCTGGGAATTTGGACTGAAACCCTGGGATATGGCAGCAGGCGCTTTATTGATACAAGAAGCTGGTGGAATTAATTCTGAAATCTCAGGTGGACTGGATTATTTGGAAAGCGGTAACATCGTTTCTGCGAATCCAAAATTGATGAAAGTAATATTAAAAATAATCTCAAAAAATAATATTTAATAGAATTAGAATTTTGACATTATATTATTCAGCGAAATATTAATGGGAAATCAAAAAATTTGTCTACTTGGCGCTACAGGTTTCATAGGTAGCAGTATTTCAGATGCTCTTACTGAAGCGAACCTCGATTGGATTGGGCTTACCAGACACCCCTCCTCACATAAGAACTTACAACAAGTTTCCTATGAAGATGCAACTATAGTTTGTGAAATAATTAATGAATACCCAGTAGTAATTAATGCATTAGGTTCTCTAAAACCTAAAGATTTTATTTGTGACTTTAAAAACTCATTAGAATCATTTTGGACAATGAACAATGTACTGGAAAC
>JBMZNW010000060.1:0-9934 GCA_049619915.1 Gammaproteobacteria bacterium | reverse complement strand
AAGCAGGTATCGATAATGTTGATACATCAATCTCTTCTATGAGTATGACCTATGGACACTCACCGACAGAAACTATTGTTGAAATTTTTAAAGGAATGGATCGTGATACCGGTCTTGATATTAGTTTACTTGAAGAAATCGCAGCGTATTTCCGCGAAGTCCGCAAAAAATACGCCTCCTTTGAAGGTTCACTTAAAGGTGTTGATTCACGCATTCTGATTTCTCAGGTACCGGGTGGCATGTTAACTAATATGGAAAATCAGTTATGTGAACAAGGCGCGGCGGACAAACTGGATGATGTATTAGCAGAGATTCCGCACGTAAGAGAAGACCTAGGTTATATTCCTTTGGTCACGCCAACCTCGCAGATTGTCGGGACACAAGCGGTTCTTAATGTTTTGTCGGGCGAGCGTTATAAAAATATTTCTAAAGAAACTGCCGGTGTTTTGAAAGGTGAATACGGTGCTACCATCGCGCCTGTTAATAGCGAATTACAAGCTCAAGTATTGGAAGGTGCAGAACCGATTACTTGTCGTCCGGCTGATTTATTAGAAGCGGAAGTCGATAAACTAACCGATGAGTTTCAAGGGCTTGTTAAAGAACACTCGCTGCGTGTAGCAGAAAATGAAATTGATGATGTACTGACTTATGCGTTGTTTCCGCAAGTTGGCTTAAAGTTTTTACAAAATAGAGATAATCCATCTGCGTTCGAACCAGTACCAACGGCAGAGTCGGCAACAACTAAACAAGAGACTAAAACAGCATCGGGTTCAGATGTGTATACCGTTAATGTTAATGGTCAACAGTATGTTGTTGAAGTGAACGAAGGTGGTGACTTAACACAAATCCAACCGACTAATGCAGCTGCGCCCGCCGCAGCGGTTCCTGCTACTTCAAGTGGAAACGTTAATCCGATTACAGCACCACTCGCAGGTAACATAGTGCAGGTTAATGTTGCTCCGGGCGAACATGTTCAACAAGGTGATTTGGTCATTATTCTTGAAGCTATGAAAATGGAAACTCAAGTCTTGGCTTCTCATGCCGGTGTGGTCGATAGTGTTTCTGTGAACGCGGGCGATACTGTTGCCGTTGGCGACACATTGATTTTACTTAAATAAGGGCGAATCATGGAAGTACTTAACGGTTTATGGCTCGATTCAGGGCTAAGTCAAATTGCTTTCGGCCAAGTCTTAATGATGGGCGTTGGTTTACTATTACTTTATCTAGCGATTAGTAAAAACTTTGAGCCTTTATTATTAGTACCGATTGGTTTTGGCGCAATTCTAGTCAATATTCCAGGAGCCGATTTTGTTGCGGCGCCTATTTATAATGCTATTGGCCAACTTGAATCACCGGGTGGTGTGTTCTACTACATCTATGAAGTCGGGATTGCCACAGGCATGTTTCCGCTGCTCATTTTTATGGGCGTTGGTGCTATGACTGATTTCGGCCCATTACTGGCTAACCCTAAAACATTATTTTTAGGCGCGGCTGCACAGTTTGGTATTTTTGCTACCGTATTAGGTGCTGTAGCACTGTCTATGCTCGGCTGGTTAGATTTTTCTATCGCAGATGCTGCTGCTATCGGTATTATCGGTGGTGCCGATGGGCCAACGGCAATTTTTGTTGCCAGCAGATTAGCACCGGATTTACTTGGGCCGATTGCTGTAGCAGCTTATTCTTATATGGCGTTGGTACCTATCATTCAACCGCCTATCATGAAACTGTTTACTACTGAAGAAGAGCGTAAGATCGAGATGCAGCAGTTGCGTCCGGTATCGCGTAAGGAAAAGATTATTTTTCCATTAGTCGTATTGATACTTGTCGCGTTATTTATTCCAACGGCAGCACCTTTATTAGGAATGTTTTGTTTAGGTAACTTAATGCGTGAATGTGGTGTTGTTGATCGATTAAGTGATACTGCACAAAACTCACTGATTAATATTGTAACCATTTTCTTAGGCTTAGCAGTTGGTTCGAAATTGAGTGCAGATTCATTTCTTGATACAAAAACCTTGGGCATTTTGTTATTGGGTATGGTGGCTTTTGCTATCGGTACGGCAGCAGGTGTGCTTATGGCCAAGCTTATGAACAAGCTATCAAAAACACCGATTAATCCACTGATTGGTGCAGCAGGTGTATCAGCAGTACCTATGGCAGCACGCGTTGCCAACAAAATGGGACTGATGGCCAACCCGAACAACTTCTTGTTGATGCATGCGATGGGGCCGAATGTAGCAGGTGTTATTGGTTCGGCTATTGCTGCAGGTGTTATGATCAGTTTAGTCAGTGGTTAAGGATAAAAAACCTTAATAACGTTTAATCCTGTATATCGTAAAACTTTTTAGACTTAAATACGTTTGAGTTAAGAGATATATCCGTTAATCTAGTTGGTTAATTGATTGAGTTATTGTAGTGACTACATGACATACAAATGAAACTAACCCCTATCATACTAGCCGGCGGTGGTGGTACTCGCCTTTGGCCTTTATCAAGAGAACACTATCCCAAACAGTTTTTAAAACTGTTTGGAGATAACACTCTATTACAAAATACCTTATTGAGATTGGACGGATTAAATTCATCAATTGAATTATCAGCACCAAGCATCATTTGTAATGAAGCACACCGTTTCTTAGTTGCAGAGCAAAGCGCACAAATAGCAAAAAATCCCGGTAGCATTATTCTCGAACCGAAAGGGCGCAATACCGCGCCGGCATTAACCATTGCCGCGTTAAACGAACAAGATAGCATCATACTCATGATGCCCGCCGACCACCTCATCAGTCAGCTTGAACTATTCCATGATGCGATTAATGCCGGCATCGAAATGGCATTGCAAGACAAGTTAGTCACCTTCGGTATAAAACCAGATGCACCAGAAACAGGTTATGGCTATATCCACATGGGAAAAGAACTACAAACATCTAACAAACAAGCTATTCATGCAATAAACGGCTTTACAGAAAAGCCACAATTATCCGTTGCTGAAAACTACCTAAATTCCGGTGAATACCTCTGGAACAGTGGACTCTTCATGATGAAAGCCTCCGTTTGGTTAGACAAGATTAAACAGTTCCAAAGCCCCATCCATGATGCCTGTGTATCAGCCTATGAAAAAGGTGAGCAAGATGGTTTATTTTATCGTTTAGATGAAATAGCGTTTACCCACTGTCCGGCTGATTCAATTGATTATGCCGTAATGGAAAAACTAGCAGAAACCAATGATGAACAACTGGCTGTTATCCCCATTGATGTTGGTTGGTCCGATGTCGGTGCCTGGTCCTCAGTCTGGGATGAGCAAAATAAAGACAGCAACAATAATTACATCGAAGGTGATGTTATCACTGAAGATACCTCAAACTGTCTAATCCGCAGTGAACGCGGTTTAATCGCCACCATAGGCTGTGAAGATATGGTTATTGTTGATACCGATGATGCCATTATGATTGCCGATAAAAACAAGACACAAGATGTTAAAAAAATCGTTGAACAACTAAAAAGTGCAAATAGAAGTGAATCTTTGACACATCGGAAGGTCTATCGTCCATGGGGAAGTTATGACTCGATAGACATGGGCGAGAAATTCCAGGCAAAACGCCTAATCGTTAATCCCGGTAAAAAACTATCGTTACAGTCACATGCGAAACGGGCAGAGCATTGGGTTGTCGTCAATGGTGAAGCGACAGTAACAAAAGACAATGATACGTTTGTTTTACATGAAAACGAGTCAACCTATATTCCTCTAGGTACCAGGCATCGTCTTGAAAATGCGACAGATAAACCTTTGGAAATTATAGAAGTGCAATCTGGCTCCTATTTAGGTGAAGATGATATTGTGCGTTATGATGATGATTTTGGGCGTGATTAATATATAAAAGTATAGGTAGTACAGTTATGCATGAGACTTTACCGCATCTGAATCATTTGGATTTCCCTCCAATATATAGAAGTACGCTAGAAACACTGCAAATTAATATCGGCTTAAAGTGCAATCAACAATGTGTGCATTGCCATGTTAATTCGAGTCCTCGTAGAAAAGAGAAGATGTCAGAAGAAACGATTGAGTCGGTTAAATCATTCTTAATACATAATAATATTAAAACGCTGGATATCACTGGCGGTGCGCCAGAACTGCATCCGCAATTTCAAGAGCTTGTATTGTTTGCCAGAGAGAATGGTGTACATGTTATCGATCGTTGTAATTTAACCATTCTGTTTGAACCGGGTCAGGAAAATTTAGCTGAATTTTTAGCCGATAATCATATTGAAGTAGTGGCTTCTTTACCTTGTTATCTTGAAGAAAATGTTGATGCGCAACGTGGTAAAGGTGTGTTTGATAAAAGTATTGCCGGAATACAAAAATTGAATGAACTGGGTTATGGCAAAGAAGGTTCCGATTTGACTTTAAACCTTGTCTATAATCCACAAGGTCCTTCTTTACCTCCATCGCAAGAAGAACTGGAAAGCGCATATAAGAAAGAATTGTATGAGCGATATCAGATTCAGTTTAATCAGCTTTTTACAATATGTAATATGCCTATTCAACGCTTTGGCAGTACGCTCATTTCTCATGATCAATTAAATGATTACATGTCATTACTTAAATCATCTTATCGTGATGAAAATGTTGAAAACGTCATGTGTCGACATTTAATCAGTGTCGATTGGCAAGGTTATGTTTTTGATTGTGACTTTAATCAAATGTTAAATTTAAATATGGCTGATAAAGCACAACGCGTTCATTTGACTGATTTATTAAATAAAGACATTAGCGAAGAGCCTATTTCAGTCAGGGATCATTGTTATGCTTGTACGGCAGGTCAGGGCAGTAGTTGTGGTGGTGCGTTAGCCTAATAGTTTTATGTCGGTAAAACTTTCATTCATTATTCCTGTTTATAATGAATCATCTCAAATCAAACAATGTCTGACTAACTTACAAACTCTTCGACAAGACGGACATGAAGTTATTGTTGTTGATGGTGGTAGTAATGATGATACTTTGTCCCTAGCGCAGCCTCTATGTAATGTTGTTATAACATCAGAAAAGTCTCGTGCTATTCAAATGAACGCCGGTGCGAGTAAAGCAAATGGTGATTATCTTTTGTTTTTACATGTCGATACTGTCATTCCTGAGAATACTAACGAATTATTTTCAATATTAGAAAAAAATCATTGGGGACGCTTTGATGTAAGTTTATCTGGAAATCATTTTATGTTTCGTGTCATAGAAACTTGCATGAATATCCGTTCAAGATTGTCCGGCATTGCAACCGGCGATCAGGTGATGTTTGTAGACAGAGAGTTGTTTATCAAAATCGGTGGTTTCCCTGAGCTAGCGTTGATGGAAGACATCGCTATTTCAAAACAACTTTTACAATTTTCCAAACCCGTTTGTTTTAGCGATAAAGTTGTCAGTTCAAGTCGGCGTTGGGAAAAGAACGGCATTATTAAAACAATATTAAAAATGTGGTATTTGCGCTTGTTGTATTTTTTCGATGTTGATACTAACAAATTAGCAAAAATGTATTATTGATATGACTGATAGCAAAATTGAAAAAAAAGCTGCGCTTATCATTTTTGCAAAGTCGCCAGAGCCTGGGCGGGTAAAAACACGTTTAATTACCGATATCGGCGTTGATGCTGCAACAAAACTTTATAAAGAACTTTTAACAAGAACATTAACGACTTCTATCAATTCTACTTTTACAGAGAAGCAACTTTGGCTCAGTGGAGTTACAGAGAATTCTTTTTTTGATTCGTATAAACAAGCAGGGAAATTTAAATTCAAACAACAAGCTGGAAAAGATTTAGGCGAAAGAATGTGTAATGCATTCGAAAATGTATTATCAGAGTATGATTATGCCGTCATTATTGGTTGTGATTGTCCAGGCTTAACAAATGATGACTTAAAGCTTGCTGCTGATATGCTTGAGTCCGATCGTGATATGGTATTGGGACCGGCAGAAGATGGTGGCTATTATCTTATTGCCCTAAAAAAGAATTACGCAGAATTATTTTCTGGGATTGAATGGGGAGGCGAAAATGTTTTCTCAAAAACGATGTTAATAGCAGAAAACTTAGGTTTAAGCGTCGGCTTATTAGAAAAAAGAAATGATGTAGACAGAGTGACAGATATTCCGTTTTTTGAAGATTTTAAAAAACAGGAATGTCTTGTTTAAGATGCTTTTTTATCAGTACGTTTAATCTTTTGTATAATCGCTCTTTCGAGTTTTGCAATAAGGTGTTCTAGTTCCCGTCTATCAATCTTACTGATATTGGCAAATTCAGCACCAATGCGTAATGAACCGGTTTCATTAATTTTTTCGACATGACAGACGTTAACCGAAGTTAATATTTTCTGTCCACTTTCAACATGGATTAAACAGGTCGGTATATAATCATCACTTGCTAATGAGAGATGAGATAAGGCGTTAATGCGTATACATAAGCCGCCATGTGATATATCTCTTAGTTCACCTTTAATCATGATGTCGTCTTCATTAACCAGAGTTACAGGTATTGTTTCACTGACACTGGTTGCAATTCGATAAGTATTTCTTCGTTGATGATATTCAACTTCCGCAGGCATCGCTATTTTGTAATAAGCGGCTTTATCATTTTCGCCTATAGCTTCGACAATTCCAGTAAAGTTAACAAACGCACCTTTATATTGTGTATTAATCAACAAGCGTGAACTCACTTCAATTTTTTTATGTCCTTCTATGGGATAAAGTTCATCAATGACTAGATAGTTTTTTTCATTATTTATTTCAATGATGGTGCTGCCATAATATTCATCTGAATTATCAAGGAGGATTGATAATAAAGAGTGCTTTGAATTAATTTGTTTAAATAGATGTTGAATATCATCTGCTGTAGTGAGCTTGATTGATTCGAGGTTTTTTTGATCAGTTAGGTTTTGTTCTGAAATGACTTTGTCAGTAATAACAGGGTTCGCTGTTGTCATTGTATTTATTAAACACGGCCAAGACTATGTTGGTTTTTATTTGAATTATTTTTTCCTGTTGCGCCATAGGTTGCTTCTTTAGTATCGTTGCCAGAAATAATATCGAGCATCTTTTCATTGAATAACTTGCTCACTTCTATAATGCCACCGTTGATACTGTTTTGTTTCTGACACTTATCAAGATAAACTTTTATTTCACTTTGTAACTGCGCGATTTCATTAGTAACGCTGGTTTCGGTTTCTTGTGAATATTGCTGTCTATCTCGATCAAGTTTCTCTAAATTAACCAGCAGCATATTTTTTTCTTCTGCCAATGAAGAAATAGATTCGAAGTTACGTTCTTTTAAAGCAAGCAACTCTTTTTGCAAGACAGTATATAGATCTTCTAATACAGAAGATTCCTGTTTTAATAAAGATTGCAATCTTCCTTGATGATCATTCATCTCTATTTATCTCCAACTTTACTGTCCAGTAAGTTTTCGAAGTCTGCCATTTTTTCAGCAGTTCTTGCTGAATCAACAGTATAAGTGCCATCGAGAATGGCGCTTCTGAGTGCTTCGACACGTTTTGTATCAACAACAGGTTGATCATTAACGCTTGCTTCAAGTGCTCTTAATCTTTCAGCCTGATCAGTCAGGCTAACGCTGTCTTCTGCCGTACCTTGGGTTTTATTACCGCTTGCATTGGCTTGTTCTTTTGCCTGGTCCAGCCTTGTCTGACTTACTGAACCACTTAAGTTACTGAGGGTCGAGCTTTTTATGTCATCTATCATAGATTTCACCGCTTTTAATAATATTACTTCTCATATCGTCCTATCTGTTGAAAACTTTAGCTTTAATTTAGCTGAAAAATGTCTATAAGTTCACACTTATCAAGTCTTTATCAACAATTACACCTTCAATAATTCGCTCAGAATTTGTATTTTTCACTTTAATTCTTTCGCCAATGGCTCCTTTTGACATAGCGATACCTTTCATTCTAACTTCAATTACCGAGTTTTTGGCAATAAGCGTCACACTTTGGCCACGGTTTACCGCCGTTGCCGCTTTTACATGGTGTTGTGTTAAGACAGCACCAGCGGATAAGTTTTGAGTAATTATCTTGCCAATCAATTGAACTTTCGTACCAAAATAGCCTGATGTAAGCCGGTTAACATTTCTTTTTTCCAAGACAATATCATCTTCGCTGATAATAGTATTGCGTATAACGGCGTGTTTTAAGATCGCTACCATTTTAAGGTTTTTAACAGAAACAGGTACGTATAAAGACCACGGTTTGCTGTCATTACATCGTACGCCAACAGTGCTTAATGTTTGTTTTGTTTCGTAATGTTGTCGAAATGCTTGCAGCGGAATAGAGCAGGGACTTAAGCGCAGACGCGGGTCAAGCTGTCCAACAATAACCTGTATTTCTTCATTAGGACGTTTTAATTCATGTAAGACAAAGTCATGTGCAGTTTTTGCAATATCATCAAGCGGGTGTGATTCTTTACTTTGCACATTGCTTGATAAGGATGTCATAGCCAGTAGCAGAATCAATAAAGGTATTATTGAGACTATATGTTTATATAAGCTGTTTTTATTCATTAGGATCATTTAACCATTCAAATTGATCATAAGCCTCTGTGCCTCTTGTCGCATTTGCACAATTTTCCAGATGCTGCAAAGAACGAATTTCTTCATTCCTACAGTCATCAAAATCATTAGCTGCTTCTTTGTCTGTAACAGTGTGTTTTTTGTCATGAGTCAAAATTTTGAATAGACTCTGTGTTAGCATATTCAAACTTTCTGAGTGCAGACTTAGCCTGAAATCATTGGCCTGAGCTATTTTCGTTTGATTTCTCATCGGTTTTCACCTCATGTCTAAAAAACAACAAAACCTTTCTTCATGATTCTGAATCTTAAATATGCAAGGCTTATGCCGATATTTATTTTATTTAAGTTTTCCAAATGCAGGACGATAAAGCATTGAGAAAGCAAATTCGGAGCAAAAAAATGGCCAAAGTATTAGAGAACGTTAACTCCAGAACACAACTGGTAGGAAGGAATAGACTAGAACTGCTGTTGTTTCGTTTAGGTCCGCGGCAACGGTTTGGCATTAATGTTTTTAAAGTAAGGGAAGTTATAAAGTGCCCGCCCTTGACTCGTGCACCTCAGGCTCATCCCGTTATTCGTGGTATTGCCAATATGCGCGGCCAAACCATAACTATTATGGATCTTTCTTTGGCTGTTGGTAAGCCGGCAATTGAAGACATGGAAAACAGCTTTATCATCGTTGCCGAATACAATCGACATGTGCAGGGCTTTCTTGTCGATGGTGTTGATAAAATCGTTAATATGAACTGGGAGGAAATCAAGCCGCCACCAAAAGGAATGGGGAATGTTTCATTTTTAACCGCAGTAACCGAAGTTGATAATGAGTTGGTTGAAATAATAGACGTTGAAAAAGTGATGGGCGATGTTTTAGGTTTTTCTGACCATGTTGATGAAGCGCTAACTTCATCTACCGATAAAGAAGAAGTGCAAAACAAGCATGTTCTCGTTATTGATGATTCCGGTTTGGCCAGGAAACAGATTATAAAAGTGCTGGAACAAATGGATATTGCCTATACACAAGCGACGAACGGCAAAGAAGGCTATGACATACTACTTAAATGGGCAGAAGATACGTCTACACCGATTACAGATAAATGTTCTCTAGTATTGTCTGATGTTGAAATGCCGGTTATGGATGGTTATACCTTAACGAAAAACATTAAAGTACACCCTGTACTGAGTTCGTTGAAAGTAATGCTGCATTCTTCTTTGAGCGGTGCTTTTAATGAAAATATGGTGAGGAAAGTAGGTGCAGATGATTTTATTGCAAAATATGATGCGACAGAGCTGGCCGGTCGAGTATTGGGACATTTGAAAATCAAAAGCAATACTGAAACAGAACAGGCAGCCTGAACACTTTGTGAATCAG
>JBMZNW010000059.1:9737-9952 GCA_049619915.1 Gammaproteobacteria bacterium | reverse complement strand
AATACTTGGCAAAGCGCGCCTGATAAATAGCGGCAGGTGTTGATAACCCCATAGAGGCATTGGGCATTTGCCAGAATTCCGGCATGGAACGCGGATGAGGATAGGAAGACAATCCACCTTGATTACCTAATTCACGGCGATAATTTTTCAATTGCTGTTCACTCAAGCGACCTTCAAGGAAAGCGCGCGCATAAATACCGGGCGCAGCATGCGGT
>JBMZNW010000059.1:0-9727 GCA_049619915.1 Gammaproteobacteria bacterium | reverse complement strand
TGCCACGGAAGAAATGGTTCATCCCTACGTCGTAGAGCGTTGCGCTGGAAGAAAAGCTGGAGATATGCCCGCCCAGACCATCTTCATTGTCATTGGCGCGCATCACCATCGCCATTGCGTTCCAGCGAACGATATTCTCAATACGCTTCTCTAATTCGATATCACCCGGATACACTGGCTGCTCAGTAACAGGAATCGTATTGATATAGGGCGTATTAAGCGTTGCTTCATCAAGAGACACATTCAAATCAAGAGCATGATCTTGCAGTGATCTCAATATTTCCCTGACACCTTCATCACCGTAAATCTTTCGGATGTAGTCAATAGATTCCAACCATTCCTTTTTATCTTCGCTAATTTCTTCAGTTAATACAGCTGCCACGCTAATACCTCCAATTAATGAATCCGCTTAGGTTTATGTAGGTAATTGTAATAAAAACTGAAAAACGAGGATTGCTATTTATAGCTTTATTATTATAATTTTTAGCATACTTATTATATTTTCATTATAAAAAAGGTTTATTATGCCAAAAATTAAGCTAGATAAAACAGACTGTCAACTACTGCATCATATCCAGTCAAACGCGAAAATCGCCAATACTGAGCTTGCTGATAAGCTCGGATTATCGCCTTCGCCATGCTTACGCCGCGTTAAAACACTGGAGAAAAATGGTGTCATCAAACGCTATGTTGGCATTATTGATCCAATCCTAGTCGGCTTGCCGATCAGCGTGTTTATCACTGTCAGCCTGCGAAATCAGGGTCGTGATGCGCTTGAGGAATTTGAATCATATATCAGTAGCTATGAAGAAATAATGGAGTGTTACTTGATGACTGGTAGTTCTGACTATCTGCTACGCGTCATCATGCCGGATATGGAAAGTTACGAACAATTTTTACTCGATAAAATTACCACTATACCTTGCGTCGATAACATAGAGTCGAGTTTTTCACTAAAGCAAGTTCTTTACCGAACTGAAATGCCGATTACCCCAACGGCTAAGCATGATCGAACAGAGTCGATAGACAGCTAATACTTTTTAAGAAACTCTCTCGAATTAATTTGGATAACCCAAGCCAAGTAAAGTATTCCTGATCTCATCCAAGATAACTGGATCATCAATTGTCGCTGGCATTTTATAATCTTCAGCATCGGCAATTTTTTTCATTGTGCTGCGCAAGATTTTGCCAGATCGAGTCTTGGGTAAACGTTTCACTATCGTCACTAGTTTAAATGCCGCGACTGGACCAATTTCATTTCGTACTTTTTCAATTAGCTCTTTAATAATCTTTTCTTCATCGCGCGTCACACCACTGTTTAATACCACCAACCCCAGCGGTAACTGCCCTTTTAATTCATCGGCAACACCTATCACGGCACATTCAGCAACATCAGTGTGTGCAGATAAAATTTCTTCCATGCCACCGGTTGATAAACGATGACCAGCCACATTAATAACATCACCCAGACGACTCATGACCCAGACATCGCCATCTTCATCGATATAACCTGCATCCCAGGTCATGTAATAACCATCATGTTCCATTAAGTAGGATTCTTTATAGTTTTCATCCTGATTCCATAACGTTGGCAGACAACTTGGTGGCAATGGCAGTTTCAATACCAGTTTACCCATTTCACCTGCTGCTAATTCATCACCGGCTTCGTCTAACACCTTAAGATTAAAGCCGGGTACCGGTCTCGCTGTTGAGCCGTGTTTAACTGGTAGTTGTTCAAGACCCAAACAATTTGCTGTGATTGCCCAGCCGGTTTCTGTTTGCCACCAATGATCAATCGCAGGGACTTTTAATTTTGTTTCGGCCCATTCCAATGTATCCGGGTCGCTACGCTCTCCCGCAAGAAATAAAGTCTGTAGTGAAGAAAGATCATAATCATCTATCAACTTCCCTTGCGGATCATCACGTTTGATTGCACGGAATGCAGTAGGCGCAGTAAAAATTACTTTCACTTTATATTGTTCTATCACACGCCAAAAAGCACCCGCATCCGGTGTACCAACAGGCTTGCCTTCATAAAGAATAGAAGTACAGCCGTGTAATAAAGGCGCATAACAAATATAGGAATGACCGACGACCCAGCCGACGTCAGATGCCGCCCAAAAAACTTCTCCTGGTTCGATGTTATAAATATGTTTCATCGACCATTTCAACGCAACGGCATGACCACCATTATCACGTACCACACCTTTAGGCATGCCTGTGGTACCTGATGTATATAAGATGTATAAAGGATCGGTAGCTAACACACTAACACAATCCACTGCTTCAGCTTGATCAACAGCCTTTTGCCAATCAATGTCACGTTCCAGAATTAATTCAGCCTGACATTGTTCACGTTGTAAGATAATACAACTGTCAGGTTTATGAGTTGCGGTATTGATAGCTGCATCTAACAAGGGTTTATATTCAATGACCTTATTAACTTCTATGCCACAGGAAGCCGAAACAATGACCTTTGGTTTTGCATCATCAATACGCGTTGCCAATTCATTCGCAGCAAAACCACCAAACACGACAGAATGAACTGCACCGATACGGGCACAAGCCAACATAGCAATCACAGCTTCCGGCACCATGGGCATATAGATAACCACGCGGTCACCTTTCTCTACCCCTTGCCTTACTAATGCGCCTGCAAAAAAAGCGACCTGATCCCGTAATTGACGATAGCTAAATTGTTTTTGTGTATTAGTGACTGGGCTGTCATAAATCAGTGCAATTTGATCAGCGCGTTCATTATCAACATGACGGTCAAGCGCATTAAAACAGGTATTTAATTTGCCATCGGCAAACCAACGATAAAAAGGCTTATTCGAATCATCGAGTACTTTTGAGAAAGGGACATCCCAATGGATATCTTTTGCAGCTTCTGACCAAAAACTTTCAGGGTTATCCAGAGAACGTCGGTAAGTTGTTTGATAAGAAGACATAAATTAATTCCTATAATTTAAGCTTTAAAAAACATCAGCGGGAACGTATACGTAACCGTCCATTAATCTTCGCGCGCTTCGACTCATGATGACTTTATTAACTTTCCATTTTTCTTCTAGCAAGCTAGCTTCTGCGCCTACCTTTAATGTACCTGATGGGTGACCAAAACAAACTGAGTTTCTTTCTCCACCTCCTGCGGCAAGGTTTACCAAGGTTTCAGGAATGGCTGCGGCAGTGCCAATAGCGACTGCGGCCGTGCCCATCATGGCATGGTGTAATTTACCCATAGACAGTGCACGAACATTTAAATCAATATCGTCAACGCTAATTTGTTTACCACTTGAAGAAACATAAGCAGTGGCATTAGCAACAAAGGCAATCTTTGGGGTATGTTGACGTTGTGCAGCCTCACTAATGTCATTAATCAAATTCATCTTTACTGCACCATGCGCGCGTATTGTTTCAAACATGGCTAAGGCTTTAGCATCATTATTAATATCGTCTTGTAATTCCGTACCACTATAGCCAATGCTATCGGCATTAATAAAAATGGTTGGTATACCTGCATTGATCATTGTTGTTTTTAGTGTGCCTACATCTGGCACATCCAATTCATCAACAAGATTACCGGTTGGAAATAAAGCACCTTCACCATCTGCGGGATCAAGAAATTCGATTTTGATCTCTGCTGCCGGAAAGGTGACACCATCCAATTCAAAATCACCAGTTTCCTGAACCTCGCCATTGCTTATTGGAATATGTGCAACAATGGTCTTATTAATATTAGCCTGCCAGATACGTACTTCGGCTATTCCTTCTTGTGGAATTTTTGCTTTATCGACTAAGCCTTTATTAATTGCAAAAGCGCCCACTGCCGCAGTCAGATTGCCGCAGTTACCACTCCAATCAATAAAAGGTTTATCAATCGAGACCTGTCCAAATAGATAATCCACATCGTGACCAGCCTGTGTGCTTTTCGATACAATAACAGTCTTGCTGGTACTGGATGTTGCACCACCCATACCATCGGTATGTTTGCCATAAGGATCAGGACTGCCAATTACTCTTAGTAATAATGCATCGCGTGCTTCACCAGCTTGTTGTGCGGCTTCAGGTAAACCTTCTAAAGAGAAAAATACACCTTTGCTAGTGCCGCCACGCATATAAGTCGCGGGTATTTTAATTTGTGGTGAATGATTCATATTGCTGTTCTCTATCCTAAGCCGCGCCAGAAATTGAGTTGGACTCTAGGAAGTCCTGAGCAAAACGTTGTAATACACCACCTGCTTCATATACTGAGACTTCTTCGGCAGTATCTAATCTACAAGTCACTTCTACTTTTACTTGTTCACCATCAGCACGATTTATTATTAATGTTAAATCTGCTCGTGGTGATATATCACCGACAACATCGTAAGTTTCTGTACCATCAATTTTATAGGTATGGCGGTCTTCTCCTCGTTTAAACTCTAATGGCAGCACACCCATACCGACGAGGTTAGTACGATGAATACGTTCAAAGCCTTCAGCAACTATTGCTTCGACTCCCGCCAAACGCACACCTTTTGCAGCCCAGTCACGAGATGAACCCTGACCGTAATCTGCACCAGCGATAATAATTAAAGCTTGCTCACGTTGCATATATGTTTCTATCGCTTCCCACATGCGACTCTCTTTTCCTTCCGGTTCGATACGTGCCAGCGAACCTTGCTTTACTTCACCCTCTTCATTACGACACATTTCATTTAATAACTTAGGATTAGCAAAGGTTGCGCGTTGTGCAGTCAGATGATCGCCACGATGAGTCGCATAGGAATTAAAATCTTCTTCAGGTAAACCCATCTTATGTAAATAAGCACCTGCCGCACTGTCTAATAAGATTGCATTAGATGGTGATAAATGATCCGTTGTGATGTTGTCACCCAATACAGCCAGTGGACGCATACCCTTTAATGTTCGTTCGCCTGCTAATGCGCCTTCCCAATACGGCGGTCTACGGATATAAGTACTTTTTTCACGCCAGCTATAAAGTGGACTATCCGCTTCTTTAATCGTACCGAGATCAAACATTGGTTTATATATTTGGTGAAATTGTTCGGGTTTAACAAACTCATTCACAACTGCATCGATCTCTTCATCACTTGGCCAAATGTCTTTTAATGTAATTGCCTTACCATCTTTATCTGTTCCAAGTACATCTTGTTCGATATCAAAACGAACTGTACCGGCAATCGCATAGGCAACAACTAAAGGAGGAGAAGCAAGAAAAGCCTGTTTGGCATAAGGGTGAATACGCCCATCAAAATTGCGATTACCTGATAACACGGCAGTTGCATAGAGATCACGATCAATGATCTCTTGCTGTATGTTTGCATCCAAAGCACCACTCATACCATTACAAGTCGTGCAAGCATAAGCGACGATACCAAAGCCAAGTTTTTCTAATTCGGATAACAAACCTGCTTCTTCAAGATATAACTTGGCCACTTTCGAACCTGGAGCAAAAGATGATTTAACCCAGGGCTTACGCAACAAACCAAGTTCATTGGCCTTACATGCGAGTAATCCTGCTGCAACAACGTTACGTGGATTAGAGGTATTCGTACAAGAAGTGATCGCAGCAATAATTACTGCACCGTCCGGCATTTTACCTTCGGCTTCTTCGGCCTTCGCTTTATCCAAATCAACTGCAATACCACGTTCAGCTAATGCCGAAGTCGGTAGACGACGATGCGGATTAGAAGGGCCTGCCATATTTCTTACAACAGTAGAAAGATCAAATTCCAATACACGTTCGTACTCAGCTTGTTTTAATTCATCAGCCCATAAGCCAGTAGTCTTTGCATAATGCTCAACCAGTTTTATTTGTTCTGCATCACGTCCAGTCAGTTTTAAATAATCAATGGTTTGTTGATCGATATAAAACAAAGCCGCAGTTGCACCATACTCCGGGGTCATATTGGAAATGGTGGCGCGATCACCAATCGTTAATTGTTCAGCGCCTTCGCCAAAGAATTCAACATAAGCCGCAACAACACGTTCGTTACGTAAGAACTCCGTTAAAGCCAGTGCTATATCAGTAGCAGTAATACCTGCTTGACGTTTACCCGTTAACTTCACACCAACAATTTCTGGTAAACGCATCATAGAAGGTCGACCTAGCATAACGGTTTCCGCTTCAAGCCCACCTACTCCAATCGCAATTACACCTAATGCATCTACGTGTGGTGTATGACTATCAGTACCGACACAGGTATCGGGAAAAGCGACGCCATCTTTTACTTGCACAACGGCTGACATTTTTTCCAGATTGATCTGATGCATGATGCCGTTACCTGCTGGAATAACATCAACATTTTTAAATGCTGTTTTGGTCCATTCAATAAAATGAAAACGATCTTCATTACGTCGTTCTTCAATTGCACGATTCTTTTCAAATGCATCGGCTTCAAAACCACCATGTTCTACGGCCAAAGAATGATCAACGATTAATTGAGTCGGTACTACGGGATTCACCTTTGCAGGATCGCCACCTTGATCAGCAATGGCATCACGTAAACCTGCTAAGTCAACTAATGCGGTTTGGCCAAGAATATCGTGACAAACGACACGCGCAGGATACCAAGGGAAATCTAGATCACGTTTACGTTCAATAATCTGACTTAATGCATCATCAAGTAAATCCGGATCACAACGTCGTACTAACTGTTCTGCTAATACACGCGAGGTATAAGGTAAACCTTTATAAGCATTCGGCTTGATTGCATCTATTGCTTCACGCGCATCAAAATAATCAAGCTTAGTATTCTGTAATGGCTTGCGATATTTATTATTCATATCACCCAAGCATTACTTACGTTTTGAAATAGGTACAAACTTTAAATTATCTGGCCCGACGTAATTTGCACTAGGTCGGATAATTTTACCGTCTTCTCTTTGTTCAATAACATGTGCTGCCCAACCTGATGTTCTTGAAATAACAAATAGAGGTGTAAACATTGCTGTTGGCACCTTCATTAATGAATAAGATACAGCAGAGAACCAATCGAGATTAGGAAACATTTTTTTCTCGTTCCACATCACTTTTTCAATACGCTCCGCTACCTTATACATGTTCAAATCTTTCGCATTGGTTCCCAAGCGTTTGGCAACAGCTTTAATGACTTCGTTGCGAGGATCACCGGTTGTATAAACAGGGTGACCAAAACCAATAATAATTTCTTTACGCGCCATACGTTCACGAATATCGGCTTCTGCTTCATCGGCGTTGGCATAACGTTGCTGAATATCAAATGCCACTTCATTTGCACCGCCGTGCTTGGGACCGCGCAACGCGCCAATCGCACCGGTGATACTTGAGAACATATCTGACCCGGTTCCTGCAATCACACGTCCGGTAAACGTTGAGGCATTATATTCATGTTCAGCATAAAGATTCAGCGACGTATGCATAGCACGCACCCATAGTTCAGGAGGTTCTTCGCCATGCAGTAAATGTAAAAAATGTCCACCAATTGAATCATCATCTGTTTCAACATCAATACGTTTACCGTTTACTGCATAGTGATACCAATACAACAACATAGAGCCGAAACTTGCCATTAAACGATCAGCAATATCTCTTGCGCCGGCGGCGTTATGATCTTCTTTCTCTGGCATAACAGCACCTAAGACTGAACAACCGGTACGTAATACATCCATAGGATGAGCTGAAGCAGGTAGTTGCTCCAATGATGCTTTTACCGCAGCAGGAATACCACGCATTGATTTTAATTTTGTCTGATACGATGTTAGCTCTGGTACAGTTGGTAACTTGCCATGTACTAATAAGTATGCAATTTCTTCAAACTTACAGGTTTCAGCAACATCAAGAATATCGTACCCACGATAATGTAAATCATTGCCACTTAATCCAACGGTACAAAGCGCCGTGTTGCCTGCAGCGGTACCACTCAATGCGACAGACTTTTTCGGTTTAGGTTTCTGTATTGTTTTCTTTGCCATAATTTAATTCCTGCTTATTGCTTCTTAATTAGTTTCATTTGTAAATAATTCATCCAGTTTTTGTTCATACTCGTGATAACCAAGATAATCATAAAGTTCAGCTCGGCTTTGCATAATCTCAACTACATTTTGTTGTGTGCCGTCTTCTCGCAAACTTTTATACACCTGTAACGCCGCAGCATTCATCGCTCGAAAAGCTGATAAAGGATATAAGGCCATACTGACATTAACCGAAGCCAGTTCTTCTGTTGTAAAAAGCGGCGTTGAACCAAACTCGGTAATGTTTGCTAACACCGGAACTTTGACCGCATCAACAAACTGTTGATACATACTAAGTTCTGTCATTGCTTCAGGAAAGATCATATCGGCACCGGCTTCGACACAAGCACAAACGCGATCAATCGCAGCATCTAAACCTTCAACAGAAAGCGCATCGGTTCTTGCCATAATGACAAAGTCTGAATCTGTTTTCGCATCAACAGCGGCCTTAATACGATCAACCATTTCAGCTTGAGTAACAATGGCTTTATTAGGCCGATGACCACAACGTTTTTGTTGTACCTGATCTTCAATATGAACAGCAGCAGCACCTGCTTTGATCATGGAGCGAATAGTTCGCGCAATATTAAATGCACCACCCCAACCGGTATCGATATCGACTAATACGGGTAAATCAGTCACATCAGTAACGCGACGTACATCAATCAAAACATCTTCCAGCGAAGTAATACCAAGATCGGGAATGCCGCAAGAACCGGCAGCTACACCACCACCTGAAATATATAAGGCACGATAACCAGATGCTTCTGCTAAACGCGCATGATAGGCATTAATCGCACCGACTACTTGCAAAGGTTTTTCTTCTTCAATGGCTTTACGAAAACGTGCGCCAGGTGATTGTAGTTTTTGACTCATTGTTATCCTCTTTATTTAATAATAGACAAATGTTCATCTAACATTTGCTCAACGTTCTGTCTGGAATCTCCGATATGTTTTGTCATTAAGAATTGCGCCCGCTCTGCATCACGTTGGCGTAATGCATCAACAATATGTTCGTGTTCAACATAAGCACGGGAAATACGTTTACTGACCATGCCAAACTGATAACGATAAAGCCGAATAAGATGATAAAGGTCGTTACAGAACATATCGATTAAATGTAAGTTTTTACTACCCTGCACAATTCGAAAATGAAAATCCATATCACCTTCTTTTTGGAAATAGGTTTGATCTTCATCAATCTGTTTTTCATGTTGTTGTAACAATTTTTCCAGTTCATCTATCTCATCATCTGTCATATTTTTTGCCGCAAGCCCGGCTGCCAAGCCTTCCAGTGATTCACGGATTTGATAGATTTCGATTAGATGTTGTCTCGATAGAGAAATAACGCGTGCGCCAACATTCGGTTTTCGCTCAATTAAATTGCAAACTTCAAGACGGCTCAGCGCTTCGCGCAAAGGACCACGGCTGATACCAAACTGTTTAGCCAAAACCGGCTCACTGATCTTGGAACCTGCGAGTATTTCACCTTCAACAATGGCTTTTTGTAATTTCTCGAATATTTGATCGGCAATGGTGAATACCGGCAGGTTTTCAGCTTCATTTATCGATTGCGCCATTATTCTCTCAATATTGTTGACAATTAATAGAAAAATAAAACTATTATCATTATTTAAATATGATATATCATTATAACTTAAACTATTTATACTAAAACTAACATCATAATTTGAATTATAAAAATTTATTTCATTATTACTTATGTTAAGAA
>JBMZNW010000058.1:0-9991 GCA_049619915.1 Gammaproteobacteria bacterium | reverse complement strand
ATTTTCTATATTTTTTCGACATATAAAAAGGATATGTCTATAGCGTCGACATGTCAACACAATATGTCGATATTTATAATTATTTTCGACATATATATGAAGTGCGATATATACAGCTTTAGGTCGTTAAAATTGCATATAGGATTAGTAGTTCTTTATATGCAATTTTAACTAATAGGTTTTGATTCCATATTTGAGTAATTCTCTTGGCAAAATATCATCTAGGTTTTGCACTTCTTTTTCTGTCAGCTCGATAAGGTTGAAATTGTATTTCTTGTAGATAGCTTGTTTTTCTTGTTTTCGTTTTAGATATTTTTCTGCTTCTTCATAACCCCAGTACTCGATATAGACTTTTCCTGTTGGTAGATAGAAATCACAATACACATCTTCTTCTATAGGCAACTTCCTCTCATAAGCATGAATAACTTCAGCCATATAAAGCCAATTATCGATCAGCATCTCAGCTTTTGATCGAACATAGTGTCCATCAGTACAACGATGCTCTGCTTTGAACTTCTGGCGAAACTCATCATTTTCAACTGACTTCTGTTTTGCATTTTTTTCTATTTCAGATTTGGTGCCTTGCAATTCTTCTATGGAGTTAATTAATGAACTGTTCTCAAGGATAGTATCTGGCCACATAACATACGGGACACCGGACCGTTTGTGTTCTAATTGAATACCAGACTGTTTCTTTCCTTGTTCTGTAACTTCCCAACCAACTAATCCGCGTTTTATCCAACCAAGCTCTGAAAATATCGGATTTATTTTATTTCTAGATATTTTGAAATGTTTACTTATCTCTGTTGCTGAAAGAAGATTTTTATCTTGTTGCTCTCCAGCTTCTTCATTAAGAATATCTTCAGGCCAGACAATGTAACTTCCATACTTACTGCTTTCTTTAACTTCGCCACCCGATTGTTCACCGGCCGAAGTCAATTGCCAACCTTCTTCATCCTCCTCGATATAACCTTTGTCCTTTAGCAAGTTATCAATTTCATATTTTTTTAAATCATTGGCTTTTGAAAGTGCAGTAGCAGAAATCTTTTTCATTTTACTTCCTTGTAGGTTTTATTATTAAAAATACTGGGTTCATTAAGTATGAGTTTACTCTGCCTTATTTGCTCCTAATTTTAAAGCGAATATGTACTTTTGATGGTGTGAACTTAGAATCTTAAACGTTACTTAACTATCCGATAACACGGTTTATAGCTGTCTGCTGATATCTTCATGCGTTTTTGTTCTACGAATGCGCTTAATAAACTATCCATTGCATTCATAATTTTTTCATCGCCATGGATTTCGAATAAACCGTGTTGTTCTATCTCGCGCATGCCTTCGCTTTTAACATTACCGGCGACGATGCCTGAAAATGCTCGGCGTAGGTTTGCCGCCAAGGTGTGTGCTTCCATGTCTTTGTATAATTCTAATGATCGCATATTGTCATGGTTGGCGATGAAGGGTTGTTGAAACTCGTGTTTTATCTTGAGTAGCCAGTTGAAATAAAATGCATCGCCATGCTCAACTCGAAATTCTTTTACTTCGGCAATGCCTTTTTTCACTTCTTTTGCGACAGCTTTTGGATCGTCAATTATTATTTGATAATGTTTTTCTGCGACTGGGCCGAGTGTTGCTGAGATAAATTCATTTATTTTTTCAAAGTAGTCCCGCGACGTTTCTGGGCCGGTAAAGATTAATGGAAACGGTATTTTTGCATTATCAGGATGCAGTAAGATGCCGAGCAAATAGAGTATTTCTTCTGTCGTACCAACGCCGCCGGGGAAAACAATAATCGCATGTGCACAGCGAACAAAAGCTTCTAACCGTTTTTCTATATCCGGCATGATGACTAATTCATTCACTATCGGGTTGGGGGATTCTGCCGCGATGATGCCGGGTTCTGTCAGGCCGAAATAGATTCCTTTTTGTATGCGCTGTTTTGCGTGCGCCAAGTTGGCACCTTTCATTGGCGCTTTCATCGCACCGGGACCACATCCGGTACAAATATCGAATCCACGTAAACCAAGTTCGTATCCGACTATCTTGTCATAGTCATATTCTTTTCGCGTAATCGCATGTCCGCCCCAACAAACGACAAGATTGGGTTCAACGCCTGCTTGCAATACACCTGCATTACGCAAGATATGAAACACGGCATTACTAATCCCTTCAGAAGTATTCAGGTCAACACCGGGCTTATCTTTAATCTCTTCAAAGATATAGAGAATGTCACGCAATACTGCGTAAAGATGTTCTTTAATACCGAGTATAATTTCCCCATCGACAAAAGCCGTCGCCGGTGCCGCCGTTAGTTGCAGCTTTACACCTCTTTCAACCTGAACAACACGGATATCAAAATCAGCATATTTATCAAATAATTGTTTACTGTCATCTATCGCAACGCCACTGTTTAGTACGGCTAAGGCACAGTTTCTAAACGTTGCATAAAGACCGCTCTGACTATTATCCAGTAAGTGGCTGACTTCATCCTTGGATAAAATATCCATGCCTTTAACCGGCGATATAACACTGTCTATCGTTTCTGGCTTCATCATTTATTCAATTGGGTTTATTCGTTTATTTTTATGGCATCGTTTCTATTTTCACATCACCTTCAACATAGTACCACTGCCTGTTCATTCTTTTGAACGTCGACTTTTCATGATGGACTTTCTCTAGTCCAGATTCATCCTTGTAATAAGCTTTGAATTCAACAATGCCGGCATCACCTTTCTGACTGTTGTCTAATATTTCTAACTTAATCCAATCGAGTGTTTTTTCTGATAAGGATTCGGCGGCGAGTCCTTGCGTCATTTCCGGTAACCATGTTGATAATAAGTATTCACCATAACCACCAAGTGCATAAGCAGTATAGCGGGAACGCATTAACTGTTTTGGTGTTTTTGCTATTGCACTGCCGTTTAAATAGGGTTCGCAACATTTTGTGAAAGATTTACCGCTCAGCCCAGGCTGTCCTCTCTCGCTTCGCAATTCACCTTGTTCACAAGGACAAATGCCGTTCATTGATTCAATTTACTTCCATGCGGGCGTCTTCCAGAATTCTTTCTGAGCTTCATTGACTTTATAGAGGTAACGACGTGATTCTTGTTTAGGATGTTTGTTTGTCAGTTGTTTATAAACATCGTTTGATGAAAGCTGATTTATTTTCACCATCGCCTTTTCTCTATTTGATGAGAAAGTTTTTAATACATTACCCGCACCACCGTTGTAAGCCGAGATAACAGTATAACGTCGTGCATTATGATCTTTTACTTTTACCAAGTATTGCTCTTGTAGTATTTTCACATAGGCCGTACCGATATCGATATTGTATTCTGGATCATACAAGTTCTTTGGTGTCGGTTGTCCTGAGGTTTTCTTTATCTTTTCAAAAACATCTCTACCCGCCGTACTAGGTACAATTTGCATTAATCCATACGCCGGAGCATGACTGACGGCAAACGGATTAAAACTACTTTCTGTTTTTATAATCGCGTAAATTAAACTTTCAGTGACATTATATTTTTTGCTGTATTTGCGTACGATTGATGCATATTTATAAGCTCTGATTTTTTGATGCGTTTTAACTAACGGAAAAATAACTCTTAAGCCATTCTTTTTACCGATTTTAACTTTACTGATTTTGTTTTTTATTAAGTAATCCGCATAACGATCTGCGCGCCATTGCCATTGAATAGGTTTGCCTTCCTGATCTAATACCTGTTCGTAAAGAAAAGGTGTTCCTTCTCCTGCTGGTGTGGCATCGGAATACAAATCAACCTGTCTTGGATCATCTGGCGTGAGTAATGTAGTGATAATCGCTTTCTTTAAATATTTTTCTTGCGAACTCGGCGCGAGCGTTTCGACTATTACTGTGCCGTTATCAAAATTGATATGCGCACGGTTGTAATAGTTATCAGTGTACTTTACGTAGTCTTTCGGCCCAGATTGTTTAGCGTCATCTTTTCCCCAGATCTTGTCTATTTGTCTTACAAACGTTTCTATTGCCGCTTTTAGCGTTCTTACGTCAGCAGGAATCTGACTCTCGACATAGCTTTTCCCTCTATTCTTTATAACTTGCTTAACGGAGTCCGGATTTTTAACAACGGTGCTAATATCTTTTATGTCGCGAACATTTAAGCTATTACAGCCTGATAGCAAAATTGCCATCCATAATAATAAAAAATGTAATAAGTAATATTTGGCTTTACAGATTATTCTCATAATGTCATTAATGACTTACATACATTAAATCTTTCACCGGAAAACCTAAGCTTTTTGCCTTTTTAACTAACTCAATAATGATGGACTGATCCAGATCAGGCGTGCGAGCAAGTATCCATAAATAGTTTAAACCAGGACCTGCAACTAACGAGTACTGATAGTTCTCTTTATCTAATGCGAGAATGTTATATCCACCATAAAACGGTCCAAAGAAAGATACTTTTAATTTGCCTATATTCGGTCCATCAACAAAGTAAGCCTTACCTTCTGCTTCGTTCCATTTGTTTTTCTCTGCATTGTAACCGCGGTTAATAACTCTAACGCCGCCATCTTCGCGCATGCTGTAATCCGCAGTCACTTTACTCAAACCACGTTCAAATGAGTGATCCAGTCTTGCAATCTCATACCATGTACCCAGATAGCGATCTAATTCAAAACCTATAATGGGTTTAATGTCTTCAGGCAGGCTTGTGCAGCCACTTAGTAAGATCAAAAATAATATTAATTTAATTATTTTTATATTCATTACATTATCGACGGCTCGGTACGCAAGCCATATTAGATTGAATTGTTCGGCAACTACCACTAATTCTGCCGCGTGGTGTATTGAATGAACAAGATGTACCATCACGTTTACCACTACATGCCGAAATGGCTTCTTGTGGTGGACCACCTCTACCTGAAGGTCCACCACCGTCTGGAGGGCCACGTCTTTCCTGCATACTGCCACCACGTTGGTTATTGCCACTACCGGACTGTTTACTGAATGAACTATCAGCGCTACCCATTAAGCAACGTGGAATAAAAGGAAACTGATTTGTTACAACATAATAGTAGGTACCATCTGGATATTCTGGTGTAATACCAGTGCGACCATTACATTCATCCAAATCACCTAGAGCTTGAACATATTCAAAGTCTTTCGTGTAAGTTCCATCGTAACGACCACCGGGACCACTCGGACGCGTACCGGATTTAACACGATAACTAGCCTTTAATTCTTTCATGCCGCTACTACTATTTGCAGGATCGCTATAACCATAATGCGCATAAATAGGAAAACCATCAGCAGCATAACCGATTAATAATGGCTTACTTTTATAATTATGCTTATTAACAATGCCATTAGGCACGCTATGATAATGGTAAGCGCCATTAGGTTGTACGTGCGCATTATTACTATCCAAACCCAAATTTATTCCACCAGTTAAGGCTTCTATATTCCAGTCAGAAGAACGATCGTTATTCCAGTATTCTGCTGTTGCCGCATCAAACGGCACACCGTTAATGGCTACACCAAAATTATTATGACCAACTGATTTCGGCAAACTATTCTTTTTAGGCTTTAATGCAACGCGAAATTTATAATCCTGAGATTTAATACTGTGTGGGTTACCAGAATTTGGAAAACTGCCAGTCGCATGATCGGCTAGTCCATCACTTTCAATATAACGATACCCACCTTGCTCATCGATACGAATGCTAGCTTTTGCTTCTAATTGAGTAATAAAGTATTCCCAAAATAGTTTGGGTCTCTCCGATAAAGACTGTTCATTATTGGTTTCATAGATACCATGTGCAAAAACAGTTTGAACAATGAAACAACAGAAAAATACCAGAACTTTCAAAATATGATTAGTCATCGTCATAGATTCCTTTTCCAATTTACGCCGAATTATAGCATCAACAAATGGCAATATTACTTTTGCCTTACTCAAAAAGTATTACAGTGTTTTAAGAATGTGATAGAGTGCGCGGCTTCGGGATAAGTAGACTATTCCGTCGCGTCATCTTTAGTTGTTTGATTGGCAAAAAATAACAATATACAAGCCAATTACTCCCTTCCCAGAGAGTCAATTATCTGTATGCCGCATTGAATTGTAATAGCTATCGTTACAACTATTACAAGCTAAACGTATATAAGCATACACCGACAAAGCCTGATATAGGCTTTTAAATAATAAGGAAAATAATCTCAAATGAGTTTTAAAGAGCTCGGTTTATCCGATGATTTGTTACGCGCGTTAAAAGAAAAAGGTTATAACAAACCAACGCCCATTCAACAAAAAGCAATCCCGGCTATCATTGACGGCAACGATATTATGGCTGCTGCACAGACTGGTACCGGTAAGACAGCAGGCTTTACATTACCGATATTGCAATTACTTAGCGACAAAGCAAAAGTTAAAAGTAATCGTGTTCGCGCTCTGGTTCTAACACCAACCAGAGAATTGGCTGCACAGGTTCAGGAAAATATATTTACTTATAGTAAATATACCCGTTTACGATCTGCTGTTGTATTTGGCGGCGTCAGTATTAATCCGCAGATGATGAAACTACGCAAAGGTGTTGATGTGCTGGTAGCAACTCCCGGTCGTTTGCTTGATCTGTATCAACAAAATGCAGTTCGTTTTGATGATCTTGAAATACTTGTATTAGATGAAGCTGATCGTATGTTGGACATGGGTTTTATTCATGACATAAAAAAAATCATGGCCTTATTACCAAAGCAACGTCAGAACCTGATGTTCTCGGCAACGTTTTCAAAAGAAATCCGCAAACTGGCAAAAGGCATTATTCATGATCCAGTTGAAATTGATGTTACGCCAAGAAATTCTACCGTCGATAAAATTTCCCAAATCATTCACCCTGTAGATAAAGCACGTAAGATAGATTTACTTAGCTATTTAATTAAACAAGGTAATTGGCAGCAGGTATTAGTATTTTCACGCACTAAACACGGTTCAGATAAACTTGTTAGAAAACTGGCGAAACATAATATTCATGCTGCGGCTATTCATGGTAATAAAAGTCAGTCACAAAGAACAAAAGCGCTGGCAAACTTCAAAAAGAATAAGATACAAGTATTGATAGCAACAGATATTGCATCCCGAGGTATTGATATTAATCAGCTATCACATGTGATTAACTTTGATCTGCCTGATATCGCTGAAGATTATGTTCATCGTATTGGCAGAACCGGACGTGCTGGTGCAACAGGTCATGCTATTTCTTTGGTCTGTGCTGATGAAATAAAACAATTAATGGAAATTGAAAAACTGATTCAATTTAAAATTGATCGTGAAGAAATAGAAGGCTTTGAAGCAGAACACAGTGTGCCGGATTCGATAAAGATTAAATCATCGCATAAGAAGAAGCGTTCAAAGAAACCGAATCGTAATCAAGCAAGTGATAAGAAAGGATTCTGGAAAAAGGCCCGAAAAAAGTCTCAGCCAAAAACCAGCAAGAAAGCACAAAACAGAACTTCAAAAAATAACAATAACAATAAGCGAAAAGATTATTCCGCAGCAAAAAAGAAAGTAGCTTAAATGTTATTTATCGAAGTAGTAATAAAGGGTTGTTTGTATTTAACAGCATTTTTACAGTAAAACTACCCAACAAAATATCATGCAAACGGGTATGACTGAACGCGCCCATTATTGTCAGTTCTATATTTTGCTGTTTCTGATAATCACAAAGCGCTTGTTCGGCTTTACCACTCAAACTTGCTGTAATAATTTTAAGATCGCTTTTATCGCGTAAAGTATTCGCTGCTTTCTGAAGTAATTCTTCTGCCGATGAGTTATTACTGACATTTACTAGATGACACGTTAGCCCTTTATATAAAGGACTATTTGCAACCATTTCAACAGCTTTATTTGCACAATCACTGCCGTCATAAGCAATCATTATGTTTTCTGGTTTTTTAAACTCTTCATAAGCAACAAGTATAGGAAGGTGTAATGAACGGATCATATCTTCGAGTTTTGCACCAATCTTATCAGGCATATCTTCGTGTATTTTTCCACGAGCGCCTATGACGAGAACACGAATACCTTGTTCCAGTTCGATTAATGAATCAATCAAACTACCATGTTGTAACGATACGACCGGATCTGAATAGCCTTGCGCCTTAACACGAGCCTTAGCCGCTTCTAAGATCGTTTTGCCTTTTTGAATGAGCGCTTTACTTTTAGCATGTTCAACATCAGTAATGTCTTCAAGTAAATGAGCACGACTATTAACACCGAGACTGCCGGAAAGATCCAGATTCTCTGCCGTCTCTGGGTGATGGTCAATGGTATTCAACAGTTTCAAAGGCACGTCGACACGTTGCGCTATCCATACTGCATAATCACAAACAGCATCACTTAGTTTAGAGTCATCAATACATGCCATAACCACGGGTTTATCATTATTCATTAGTGACCTCCCATAACTTTCTCAATTTCTTCCGGCTTATCGTGAACACCGAAACGATCGATAATGGTAGAACTCGCTTCATTTAAACCAATTAACTCAACCTCAGCACCTTCTCTACGAAACTTCAGTACGGCTTTATCTAAAGCAGATACAGATGTGATATCCCAAAAGTGTGCTCGGCTTAAATCAATTACGACTTTTTCTATCGCTTCTTTAAAGTCAAACGCATCAACAAATTTGTCTGATGAACTAAAGAAGATCTGACCGACTACACGATAAGTTCGTGTCGCTTTTTCTTCATCTTTTTCTGATTCGATATACATGAAGTGGCTGATTTTGTTGGCAAAGAATAATGAAGCAAGCAAAACACCAACAAAAACACCTAACGCCAGATTATGCGTCCAAACCACAATCGTCACCGTTGTTATCATGACTATATTAGACGAAAGCGGATGTGTTTTTAAATCCAGTAACGACTGCCAGCTAAACGTACCAATTGATACCATAATCATGACTGCGACTAATGCTGCCATCGGGATTTGTCTAATCCAGTCACTGAGGAAAACGACCATAATCAACAGGAAGATACCCGCGAGTATGGTTGATAAACGGCCGCGACCGCCTGATTTAATATTAATTACAGATTGCCCAATCATGGCACAACCTGCCATGCCGCCTAACAGACCGGAGCCAATATTAGCGATGCCTTGCCCTTTACACTCGCGGTTTTTATCACTCACCGTATCAGTTAAATCATCAACAATCGTTGCTGTCATTAATGATTCTAATAAACCGACCATGGCTAATGGCAGCGCATAAGGCAAAATAATTTGCAGTGTTTCAAAATTAAGTGGCACATCCGGCCAGAGAAAAACCGGTAAGGTATCGGGTAATTCACCCATGTCGCCAACAGTACGAATGTCTATATCAAAATAAATCGCAATGGCCGACATTGAGACAATACAAACAAGCGGAGAAGGAATCGACTTACCAATCGCGGGCAGGTAAGGAAACAAATAGATAATACCCAGACCCGCAATCGTCATCGCATAAACATGCCAGGTAACATCAATTAACTCAGGTAACTGCGCCATGAAAATCAAAATTGCCAGCGCATTAACAAAGCCTGTTATCACTGAGCGCGAGACAAAGCGCATTAGGCTACCGAGCTTTAAGTATCCGGCAGCAATTTGTATAACACCAGTTAATAAGGTTGCCGCTAATAAATATTGTAAGCCGTGTTCTTTAACCAACGTGACCATCAATAACGCCATTGCGCCAGTAGCCGCGCTGATCATACCCGGCCGGCCACCTACGATAGCGGTAATCACCGCAATACAAAATGATGCATAAAGACCAATTTTTGGATCAACACCGGCAATAATAGAAAAGGCAATCGCCTCTGGTATCAAAGCCAGCGCAACCACAAGACCGGCTAAAATATCGCCACGAATGTTACCGAACCAGTCTTGTTTTTTAGAAAGTAAAAGCATGTCGTTCCTCCGAAGCGGCACATTATAGTGACTGATTTCATTCTGGATAGCTTTATATTCATTTCTTTGAA
>JBMZNW010000057.1:7514-10034 GCA_049619915.1 Gammaproteobacteria bacterium | reverse complement strand
ATTATCACGAATTAATTGCAGTGAACGATCGATATGTTCAGATGCTTCCGGGTGAAACGTGATATAACTCGCGCCTGCTTCGGCAAATTCGGGAATAATGCGATCTACTGGTTTAATCATTAAGTGCACGTCAAGTGGTGCAGTAACGCCATAGTTGCGTAGTGATTTAACAATAACCGGACCAAAAGTCAGGTTCGGTACGTAGTGATTATCCATGACATCGACATGTACAAAATCAGCGCCTGCTGCAAGAACAGCTTCGGTATCTTCGCCAAGTCTGGCCATATCGGCAGATAGAATAGAAGGTGCTATGACTGGTTCAAACATTTTAATAATTCTTTTGTTTTCGTATATCCGGTAGAGTGCGAACTTTACCTTATTAACCCCTGTGTTGCACGATTTGACCAACCCTCGCTTGCTCTGATGCGCTATTCAAGCACATGTTCCCTACACCAGAGCTATGGCTATGATTTCGGTCACGAGCACTTGAATATCACACCATTTCTGCGCGATCATTTCGCCAAATCGTACAACACAGGGGTTTTACCATAGCCACTATCTGGCCTGTTTGTTGCTGTATTCACTGTTAATTCATGAATAGTTTTAGTAGGGAAAATATGAAGAAACGCTTTCTAACAAATACCATTATATTTTTATTGCTCTTTGCAGCTTCTGTGGTGAACGCTGGTCCACTGGATCGTGAACGCGAACTACAGATCAGTGAAAAACTGGAAAAAGAGTTAGAAGGCGGTGAGATTTTGTGGCTGGATGCGAATGGCGAAAAGTTTCAGTCTATTCTTATTAGACAAACTAATGAGCAGGCGAAAGGAGCCGCCATTATTTTACATGGCATGGGTGCGCACCCTGACTGGCCACAGATCATCTCTCCAATAAGGAAAGCCTTACCAGAATATGGTTGGGTCACTTTGTCTATCCAACTTCCGATAATTGCCGCTGAAAATCAGGTTGAAGATTATGGAGAAACACTGACTCGTGCTGCGGCTCGCATAGAAGCCGCAATCAGTGCTCTGCATGAACTTAAGTTTAGAAATATCGTTGCGATAGGTCATAGTTTTGGTGCGGCAACGGCTTTATCCTATTTTGAACAAGCAAACGGACGCAGAATAGTCGCTTTGGCGGCGATTGGTCTACAGGACTATGCTTTTGTTAAACCGCCGATTGATATTTTTGGTTTGATTGAAAAATCAAATGTACCCATTTTGGATATATACGGTAGTCGCGATTATAAAAAAGCAACAGATCAGGCTGCCGATAGGCGACTTGCAGGAAAAAAAGGTGGAAATAAGGGTTATATGCAGGTGGAAATCGAAGGCGCCGATCATTATTTCACCAAACTTGAAGATGTCATGATTAAGCGCATTCGCGGCTGGATGCAGAAAGCTGCGCCAGGCATGGCTATCTTTATCGATCTGGAGAAGGAAAAAGAATTGAAAAAACAAGAGGAAGAGCAGGCTGAACAATAAATAAAATCGCTTGATATGATATAAGTTATTGAAAAATAAATATATATTCTCAGGGACAAACTATCATTTCAATGATAATGTGTATTTAACTCCAAAAACAAATACACAGGAGAGGAGTATGACTGAAGAATTACAGACAACAGATATGCCAGATACGGATATACCAAGTAAGGATGAACGCCTCTGGGGCATGTTGAGCCATTTGCTTTCTTTTTCCGGCTACCTTATTCCGTTTGGTAGTGTGTTAGGACCATTGATTGTCTGGATGATTAAGAAAGATGAAATGCCGTTTGTAAATGACCAGGGTAAAGAGTCTTTAAATTTTCAGTTAACCATGCTCATTGCCGTGATTGTTTCTGCGATTTTATGTTTAGTATTAATTGGCTTTCTAATGTTGGGCGTGGTGCTAATCTTTCAAATTGTTGTTGTTATCATCGCATCAATCAAAGCAAATGACGGTATTAAGTATCGTTATCCTTATACAATTAGATTTATTAAATAATCATAAATAAGTTGAAATAAGTTTTAGCAAAAAATATACAAATAAATAGTTTTTAGGGAGAAGAGGTATGGCTGAGTTTATTTTAGTAGTCGTTATTTTTTCAGTCGTCGTGCTAATGAAAGCAGTGACGATTGTTACTCAAGGTAATGAATATACCGTAGAACGTTTTGGTGAATACACACGCACACTATCACCAGGTTTACATATCATCGTTCCGTTTTTCGATCGCATTGGTGCAAAGATGAATATGATGGAAACAGTTATTGACGTTCCATCGCAAGAAGTCATTACTAAAGATAATGCGATGATTCGAGTCGACGGCGTGGTTTTCTTCCAAGTGTTAAATGCAGCGCAAGCGGCTTATGAAGTGAATAATCTGACGCGCGCTATTTTAAATTTAACCATGACAAATATTCGTACGGTTATGGGCTCGATGGATCTGGATGAATTGCTCTCTCAACGTGACAACATTAATGCAAAACTTTTACATGTAGTTGATGAAGCAACCGGCCCTTGGGGCGTGAAAGTAACGCG
>JBMZNW010000057.1:223-7504 GCA_049619915.1 Gammaproteobacteria bacterium | reverse complement strand
GTATTGAAATTAAAGATATCTCGCCGCCTAAAGATCTGGTTGATTCTATGGCGCGCCAGATGAAAGCGGAACGTGATAAACGTGCAGCGATTTTGGAAGCAGAAGGTGAAAAGCAGGCTGAAATTTTACGCGCTGACGGTGAGAAACAAGCAGCCATTCTTGAAGCAGAAGGCCGTAAGGAATCTGCTTTTCGTGATGCAGAAGCGAGAGAACGTTTGGCTGAAGCAGAAGCAAAAGCAACAACCGATGTTTCTAACGCTATCGCAACAGGTGATCTACAAGCGGTTAACTATTTTGTTGCAACAAAATATGTTGAAGCATTGAAAGATGTCGCCTCGGCGCCAAATCAAAAAGTAATCTTAATGCCGCTTGAAGCAAGTAACGTGATTGGCGCTATCGGCGGTATTACTGAACTGGCAAAAGAAGCGTTTGCTAAAGATAAAGAGACGGGTGCTCAGGTATAGGAGGGCTAAGTCATGGACTTTTTAAACCAGATAGAGTTTTGGTATTGGTTAGTAGCGGCGGTTGTCATGATCGTCATCGAAATGTTATTACCGCTTGCCTATTTCCTCTGGATGGGCGTATCAGCATTTATTGTTGGCTTACTACTCTTTGCAATGCCTTCAATGCCATTACTGATACAAGTCATTATTTTTGGTGTTTTATCGGTAGTAACGTTAGTACTTTATAAGAAACATGAAAAAGCTAACCCGACGGTTAATGATGAACCGAACTTGAATCGTCGTGGTGAGCAATACGTAGGCAGAATATTTACTTTGCATGAAGCGATTGTTAATGGTGTAGGTAAGGTTAAAGTCGATGATTCAACCTGGAAAGTAAAAGGTGTTGATATGCCTGCTGGCTCAAAAGTACGTGTATCGAGTGTTGATGGTACTGTGTTTAATGTTGAATCAGAGACGATGTACGCAGAACAATAGATCGTTATCCTATATGTTGAGCGAGAGCCCAGCTAACGTGTTCTCTAATTAAAGCCGAGGGATCATTCTCCCGGCTTTTTAATGCAGTAATGACTTCGTTTGAAGTTGTTGCGTTGCCAAGACCTACCGCAATATTTCTTGACCAGCTTTCATAACCTATTCTTCTTATAGCTGAGCCTTCGGTATTTTTTAAAAATTCTGTTTCTGTCCAAGCAAATAATTCGACCAACGTTGGTGCATCCAATCCATGACGTACACGGAAATCATCTTCTTCTGAATTTTTAGAAAACTTGTTCCAGGGACATATTAATTGGCAGTCATCACAACCGTATACGCGGTTACCAATCATCTTACGAAATTCTTCCGGTATGGCATCTTTTAATTCGATTGTTAAATAAGAGATACAACGGCGCGCATCAACTTGCATCGGTGCGACGATTGCATTAGTCGGACAAACATCAATGCAAGCGTTACAAGTACCACAATGATGATTGGTAAATGGTTTATCTGCTTCTAGTGGTAAGTCAGTATAAATTTCACCAAGAAAAAACCAGGAACCGGCTTTCGGGTTTATTAAATTACTATGCTTGCCTATCCAGCCGAGTCCGGCATTACGAGCCAATGCTTTTTCTAAAACCGGTGCACTATCAACAAAACAGCGATAACCAAAGTCACCAATTTTATTTTCCATTTTACTCGCCAGTTTTTGTAAGCGATGTCGCATTAACTTGTGATAGTCACGTCCCATTGCATAACGTGATATGTAAGCCAGCTTATTGTTGTTTAAAACTTGCATCGGATGTTTACTGGAAGGCGGCATGTAATCCATTCTTACCGAGATAACACTTACTGTTCCGGAAACTAAATCTTTTGGGCGACTTCGTTTCGTACCATGTGATTCCATATAGCTCATCGAACCATGCCGTCCTTGCTTAAGCCAATTTAAAAGATAAGCTTCGTCTTCATTCAAATCGGTAGTTGTAATACCCATTTGTTGAAAACCGAGTTCTTTGCTCCAGTCTTTTATCTCTTTTTTTAGTTGAATTAAATCCATGCAAAAAAGTTTAAGGCAAATTAATTTTTAGTTTTATATTGCATTGCATCATGGTTGTGCTCGTTATTGCAATGATAGTGCAATTTTCACTATTTATTAATGCTTAAAATCAATTAAGTCATTGAAAAATAAATAATAAATAGGTTGGCACAGCGTTTGCTAAATACAGTATGTAGGTAGTCCACTCAAACCTCCTCAGACTATCCTCCACTCCTAACTATTGGGGCGCCTCCTCGGCGCCCACTTTTTTATGTAAAGACTGTTTCATCTCGCTCAATCATCAAGATAACGCTATGATTAACAGCATAATGATTAATAAAAGAATAAAAATTAATGTTTGAATTTATCAGCCGATGGTATCGACGCTATTTTACTGATCCGCAAGCGTCATTATTAGTTGTTTTACTTGTTATAAGCATCGTCATCTTAGCGACAATGGGAAAAATGCTGGCACCATTGTTTGCTGCATTAATTATTGCTTATTTGCTTGAAGGTGGCGTTTCCAAACTAGAGAAAAAAACAATGCCACGATTTTGGGCTGTTAACGTGGTTTATCTAATCTTTATTGCTTTTATGATGTTTCTGCTGCTTGTGTTGTTACCAATACTGTCAAAACAGATCAGCCAGTTTTTTAAAGAAGTGCCTGATATGATTAGTAATGGGCAGGCTTTGTTATTGCGATTACCTGAGCAATACCCAGAGTTAGTTTCCGCCGAATATATTCAAGAATTAATCACAACGATTCAATATGGAATAAGTGATTTAGGCCAGAGTGTTTTGTCTATTTCTGTTGCATCATTACCGGCGATTATTACCGTGCTTGTCTATCTTGTTTTAGTACCGTTAATGATATTTTTCTTTTTGAAAGACAAATCTACCATCCTCGAATGGATGGGGCGTTTCTTACCGAAAGAAAGACAATTAGTGAATGAAATCTGGGTCGAGATGGATGGTCAGATTGGTAATTATGTTCGCGGCAAGTCGTATGAAATTCTTATCGTTGGTGCAGTAAGTTATGTTGTTTTTGTGCTGTTTGGATTGAACTATGCTTCTTTGCTGGCAATGATTGTTGGTTTATCAGTATTAATTCCTTATATCGGTGCAGCAGTAGTAACCTTACCGATTGCTTTTGTTGCCTATTTTCAGTGGGGCTTTAGTTCAGAGTTTATCTGGCTGATGATCAGTTACGGCGTTATTCAGTTTCTTGATGGTAATGTGCTAGTGCCGATACTTTTTTCCGAGGCTGTTAACTTACACCCGATTGCGATTATTGTTGCGATACTTGTATTTGGTGGTCTCTGGGGCTTTTGGGGTGTCTTCTTCGCTATTCCATTGGCAACATTAGTGAAGGCTTTGATTAATGTCTGGCCTATTCACGAAGGAGATGACGTTACTCTAAGAGGAAAGGCATAAACTGGATTATTCAAAAGCTATATTTAATGAGCTTTGTTTTTATACTCACTGATTAATAACGTTAGGTCATCATTATTCGGAATTGTTTTTGAAAACTGTTTAACATCACTGTAAATAGCCGAAACTAACTCTTTGCAATTCAGTTTACGGTTGTTATTAATAAAGCTTAATAAGCGATTAACGCTATAAGCGCTTTTTGTATCATTTCTCCACTCAGTCAGCCCGTCAGTATAAGCAACAATTTTATCGCCATGTTTCAATTGATATCTTTCTTCGACATAGCGAACCGGCTCATCTTCAAATAAACCAAGCGGGCAGCCTGCTTCTTTAAAGCTGATAAGTTCAGAATTGTCCGCAGGAATAACAATCAATGAAGGATGCCCTGCATGGCTTACTCTCATAAGACCATCTGGCGATATTCTAAATAGAATACCTGTTACAGAGCGACCTGTATGTCGAGAAGAAATTAATTGATTTAATTTTCTTAAAGAATCATCAGTGGCTAAATTTGGTGTCAGACTATCAATGGCGATATGTACCATCATGGTCATTAATGCGGCGGAGATACCGTGCCCGGTTGCATCGCCCAGAAAGATGGCCAGCTCGCGTTCTCGATTCAGTATGAAGTCGTAAACATCACCGGATACAGCGTCATAAGGTTTGTAAATTAAGTCAATATCAAGGTAATCAACATCGACAATTTCCGGTAAGACCGATTGCTGAAAGTCAGCGGCAAGTTTCAATTCATATTGGTAGTCTCGTTCTGAATGCGAGATAGTTTTTTCTTGAGACGCTTGCTGCATTTTTATTAATTAAGTCGTTTAGTTTGTGCTTAATATCGGTAATGTACAGGTTTTCTTAACGTTGCTTCTGTGATTAAACAGACTTAGCAGAAATAACCTATATTAGTCTATGGAATTGTTCTAAAACATGAAGAGTAATATTTAAAGTGCTTCGTTGGCAAAGTCTGCCAATCGCGAGCGTTCTCCTCGCATTAAAGTGATATGACCACTGTGTTCCCAGTGTTTGAAGCGATCAACGAGATACGTTAGACCAGATGTTGTTTCTGATAAGTAAGGGGTATCAATTTGAGAAATGTTGCCCAGAATTATCATTTTACTACCGGGGCCTGCGCGCGTGATTAACGTTTTCATTTGCTTCGCGGTCAGGTTTTGCGCTTCGTCAATAATGATGTAGCGATTTAAAAAAGTACGGCCACGCATAAAGTTTAATGATCGAATTTTGATGCGTTTCGATAATAAATCAGATGTCGCTGCACGTTCCCAATCGCCGCTGTCTTCAGCGTTGGTCAATACTTCCAAGTTATCCATCAGCGCACCCATCCACGGCGCCATTTTTTCTTCTTCAGTGCCAGGTAAAAAGCCAATGTCTTCTGCAACAGGAATGGTCACACGCGAAATAATAATTTCCCGATATAACTTTTTATCCATGACCTGCGCTAGTCCTGATGCGAGTGTCAGTAATGTTTTACCGGTACCCGCAGCACCAAGAATGGTAACCAGATCAATATTGGGATCCATTAATAAGTTTAATGCAAAGTTCTGCTCTCTGTTTTTTGCTGTCACGCCCCAAACAGATTGTTTATCTGTTCTGTAATCAATAGCGTGTACCAGCGTTGTTTTATCTTCGCTAGTTGTTTTTACCAGCGCTTCAAAACCGGCTTCTTCTTCGATATATAAACTTTGATAGGGATAACATTCTTCTAATGGCTTTCCCTGAATTTCATAAAGAGAGCGCATGTCTTCCTGCCAGGAAGTTAAGGCTTCTGCTTTAGTTTTCCAAAAGTCATCTGGCAATTTGTTAATACCGGTATAAAGCAAGTCTGCATCATCAAGCACTTTATCATTGGTATAGTCTTCAGCATGCACACCGATGACCTGCGCTTTGATGCGTAAGTTAATATCTTTTGATACCAGCGTAATTATTTTTTCGGGATACTTTTTTTGTAAAGAAAGCGCGGTGCCGAGTATGGTGTTGTCTGCATTTTTTCCTGGTAAACTTTCCGGTAAAGAGTCACGCATGATTTCGGTTTGTAAAAACAAACGACCACTGACATCACTGTGTCCATTCAAATGTAAAGCATGATGCAGTTCTAGACCGCTATTAATATCATCTGAATCAGCCGAATTGATTATTTCATCTATAAAGCGGCTTACTTGCCGTACATTGCGGGCAACTTCAGATACGCCTTTTTTTCCCGCATCAAGTTCTTCAAGCACAACCATCGGTATAAAAACATCATGCTCCTGAAAACGGAACAATGAAGCTGGGTCGTGCATTAAGACATTAGTATCAAGGACGAAAAACCGGGGGAGATCTTTTTCTGGCATGTATTTTTTAAATTTGTAGTTTTATAGGTTTTTTACAGCTTCAAGTACTTCTTCAACGTGGCCTTTTACTTTCACTTTGCGCCATTCATTTCGTAACACACCTTTCTCATCAATAAGAAAAGTAGAGCGCTCTATGCCCATATGTTTTTTTCCATACATGTTTTTTTCTTTAATCACATCAAAAATAGAGCAGAGCTTTTCATCTTCATCTGAAACCAGATCAAAATTGAATTTTTGTTTTTCTTTAAATTTTTCATGAGAATAAAGCGAATCTCGTGAGACGCCAAGAATGCGCGTATTACGTGAACTAAATTTTCGGATATTGTCACGAAAATCCTGACCTTCCAAAGTACAACCTGGTGTACTGTCTTTAGGGTAAAAATAGATAACGATATTTTTACCTTTTAGTTCTGAGAGTTTGATTGTTTGATCGCCAGTTGCAGGCAGGCTGAATTGAGGTACTTTTTTTCCAATACTGACTTTACTCATAATTTAATAATAACTCGTTTATTCTGATTTTAGTAATTTAAAGTTTATAAGTATATTTCTAAAAATAGTGATTTTTTTGTGAGTGCGAGGAAACGGCGCGCGCAGAACCGGAGTGTATGTTTTATACATGAGGATTTGAGCACGACGTTGACGAAGCAATCATAAAAAAAGTGCATTTTTAGCATAGCCTTTATTTTACAGGTTCCATTATTGCATCTAGATTAAGACGATCACAAAAATCGATAAAATCACCACGAATAGCTGAAATCGATATGTCTACCGGAATATTGATTAACATATGCAGGGAAAACATTTTTGCGTTAGTTTGTGATGCCAGATACGTATTCGATGACATTTCTTGAATATCTAACTCATTGCTTGCCATGAAATTGGCAATATCGAAGATAATTCCGGTTTGATCCATGCCGACAACATCTACGGCATAGGGCATGGAGTCGCCTTTTGCTGATTCCACTTCTGTTCTTTCCGAGAGTATCTTGATTTGATGTTCTTGCTCCAGCTTACTCAGCATAGACTCAATTTTGGCAAGCGCATCCCAGCTGCCAGACAGGAAAATCATCAACGAAAGTTTGTTGCCAAGCACCTTGAACTGGCTATCGACAATATTACAGCCGCTGGATTCTGCCAGTTTTGAGAAAGTGCGGATGATTTCGTTTGAATTATCAATAAGCGTACTGATAACAAGCTGTTTTTGCATACTTACGGTGTGGATACCTGATAAATTTATGTGAAATAGTGTCTTATTTTATGCTGATTTACGCAATCGAATTTTTTAATGGATAGAAAGGCTATTGTCCTTGTCATAGTGACGTATGATTAAGTACCATACACGTTTTTTGTCAATTACTCATAATAAACTCTTATGTTAACTGGAAGTATGGTTGCCATTGTTACCCCGATGCAGAAGGGGGTGCTGCCTGATACAGAGCTGGATTTTCAGGCTCTGGAAAAACTCCTCGAATTTCATATTGAACAGGGAACCGATGCGATTGTTTCAGTTGGGACAACTGGTGAA
>JBMZNW010000057.1:0-213 GCA_049619915.1 Gammaproteobacteria bacterium | reverse complement strand
CCGGTTATTGCCGGAACAGGGGCAAACTCAACCATTGAGGCTATTTCGCTGACGCAATGCGCAAAGAAAGTGGGCGCGGATGCCTGTTTATTGGTTACACCTTATTACAACAAACCAACACAGGAAGGTCTTTATCAGCATTACAAAGCCGTTGCTGAAACGGTTGATATTCCGCAAATCCTTTATAATGTTCCGGGTAGAACGGCGTGTGAC
>JBMZNW010000056.1:0-10101 GCA_049619915.1 Gammaproteobacteria bacterium | reverse complement strand
GTATCACTCATATAAATAAAGATTTTATAGAAATCAGTGGCTTTTCTAGAGAAGAGCTACTTGATAAGGCACACAACATAGTTCGTCACCCGGATATGCCGCCTGCTGCATATGAAAGTTTATGGAATACCATAAAAACAGGTAAGCCCTGGATGGGAATTGTTAAAAACCGTTGTAAAAATGGCGATCATTATTGGGTTGATGCTTTTGTTACTCCGATGTATGAAAACAATAAAATCGTAGGGTATCAATCTGTCAGGACTAAACCTTCACAAAAACACATTGATTCAGCAGAAAAACTTTATGAAAAAATTTGGCAAGGGAATGACTCTTTATTCAGTAAAATTAGATGTGGATTAATGGGCAAGATTTTTCTATCTGGTATTCTGAGCGTAACCGTTGGCTTGTTAATGTATTACCTGCTACCGCAACTATATAGCTTTAATACGAATCTGATATTTCCTTTATCATGCATCGTAATGCTTACCTCTCACTTCTACTTATCAAAGACAATTGCAAAACCTTGGCAACAAGCAGCAAGCGAAGTATCAGAAATGATAGACGATGATATTGCTCAACAGGTTTATACAGAGAGACATGATGAACTAGGGAAATTACAACTTGCGATTCACATGCAAAAATCAAAGCTTGAAACGGTGATATGGCGTATTAGTGATGCGTCTGATCAGTTAAAAAGCTCTGTTGAAGCATCAGCGGTAACTGTTTTACAAACAGAGCAAGACATGGATAAACAGAACCGTGAAATTGAAAACCTGGCAACAGCAATGAATGAAATGACAACTACCGTTCAAGAAATAGCTCAGAACACAAATAATACAGCTGATGCAACGCAACACGCGGACAATCAGGTACTTGAAGGTAAAGGCGTTGTAGAGCAAACAATACAACACATTAATGGACTGGCAAATGAAGTTGAAAATGCAGTTACTGAGATCAATACACTGGCGAATGATAGTAAGGCAATCGGGACAATCGTCGAAGTCATTAACGACATCGCGGAGCAAACAAATTTACTCGCACTGAATGCAGCAATTGAGGCAGCACGAGCAGGTGAACAAGGCCGAGGTTTTGCAGTTGTTGCAGATGAAGTCAGAACCTTAGCAAGCCGTACTCAAAGCGCTACTCAGGAAATCCAGGATATGATCAGTAAACTACAGTCTTCCGCTGATTCTGCTGTTCAAGTAATGGAAAACGGGCAAGAAACAGCAACACAAGCAGTAAAAAAAGCAGGCGTCGCAGGAGAATCACTTGACTCTATTACTCATGCTGTAAACACCATTACGCAAATGTCGACACAAATTGCAACGGCTGCTGAAGAACAGAGTGCGGTATCTGAAGAAATTAATCGTAATGTAATACAGATTAGCGAACTTTCTGAACAAACATTGCATGGTAGTCAAATGATAAGCAGCGCCAGTAACAATGTTGATCAAGAGGTGATAAGACTGGAAAACATGGTTAAACAATTTGGTAACAGCCTGTAAAACACAAAACGACATGGTCAGGAAAACTCTGACCATATATTAATAATAACGCCCCACTCGAATTAAAGTTGCATGAGGTTATCTTGCAGGCAATGCTTCGGCGTTATTGTAATTAATGGTTAATCACTTCCGAACATGACTGAACATACTTTAAAAGATATAGCAGGTGCCATGTATAAAAATACCGGAATTATACTCTGCTACGCTATTACTAAGTTTATTGTCGATAATTGAAATAGTCAGACTAACGCTTAGCATTCTTTTTTCTTCAATTCTTTATTTCACGATAGACTCACAAGTTGCCTTGATGATGCAGTAAATACCTACTATCTAGAATCTAATATTGAAGTAGAATAATTAGGCTTTACTCATTCTGCTTTATTGCGAACAAAAACATGGCAGTGGCATAGATGAAAGATAGACAGACCTTAATTAAAAATACGATTTTTCTGCATCTTTTGTTAGAATATTGATATGCTGAAAAACACAAATTCCAGAATCAGATACATATTCGCTATTTTTCTCTATAGCGTGTTGCTTAGTGCTTGTAGCAACTCGCCGAAGATTATTTCAGCGACAGAAAGCAAAGTTATCTTAAAAGCCAAGCCCAAACCTGGAATTTTTCTAGAGGCTTATGATTTAGCGCAGAGAAAATGCACAACAGATGAACGTGTTGCATATGCTACATACATCTCAGATAACACAGATAGTCTCGACAGAGTTGCATTTAACTGTTTCGATCCAAATGCAGAGGTGCTTGCAGAAGCAGAAGCTACTACAGAAGAACAAGCTGAATCAGATATCGAGGCTGTACCTGAAGATCCCCTAGACGAAATACCTGAAGAAATACCTGCTGAAGAAACAATTCAATAATTATTAACTGACTATTGTTCTAAATGTTAAGTTAATTCTCGGCTCAGTTACTTTTTTTGTTTTTGGCAAACAATGTAACCAGTAATATTGTGTTTTACCTTTCATAACAATTAAGCTTCCATTTTCTAAATTTGCAGACAAACTTTGTTTAGTTTTTTTATGCTTAAAAGAAAATTTTCTTTCCGCACCTAAACTTAAGGAAGCAATCGCACCATTCTTTTTCAAATCATCTTCATCATCACTGTGCCATGTCATACCTTCATTACCATCATGGTATAAGTTAAGTAGACAGGAGTTATAACTTTCTTCTGTTTTCTGTTCGACTAAGCGTTTTAATTCTTTTAATGCTTGAGTCCAAGGCAATGCTTTTTTTGTTGCATTCGAATAAGTATATTCAAAAGCTTGATCACCATACCAAGCTACTTTACGTTTTGTGATGATACGTTTTCCAAAAACAAAAGCTTCATCATTTTTCCATTCGATTGTATTAAACAATGTTTTGAAATAATGATCCGCATCAGTTAAAGATAGTAGCTTCCCATAATAATCAACAATACCATCCTGCTTAAGGATACTTATTGGAAAAGATTCAATATTATCAAATAGGTCCACTTTAAAATTCTGAATAATATTTTTACATGAAGAACATAAATTAATCTTTGTTACATAACATCTATATTGCGTTGAAGCTATTTAAAATACTTAATTCAATATTGTTCAATTTTTTACATTTGCAAACTAAGAAAAAGCTTCTATATTTAATTTAATGCAAGCAACTACAAATTGTACTTTATGGTAACCAACACAGAAAGCGCAAATGATCTAGACCTTGTTATTGACTATATGGAAAGGAATCCCGATATCTTTCTGGAAAACCCTGCCCTACTCTCTAAATTAAACTTACCTCATATTAATGAACGCAATGTAAGCTCATTAATTGAATATCAAGTTAAAGACTTAAGAAGAAACGAACGACAACTTAAAGCAGAGATAGGTAAATTAAAACTTAACAAACGACAAAGCGAAAACCTGGCTAATCAGGCTTATGAACACGCATTGGATATAATGCATACAGAAACTATTGAAGCCGTATATGACAAACTTTATTTATTCTTAAAGCGTGAGTATCTATGCAGTCATTTTTACATTTTCTTTTTTGTTGAAAAGAGACCCTATCAGGATTATCGTGATCTCAGGTTCAAACAAATTCACTCAAACATACGCTATCTCTTCTCCGGACTCTATAACGTAAACAAACCACTTTGCGACAGTCTCCCCTCTGAATATTTGGATGGCTTATTTGGTAAAGATTCAACACTAATAAAATCGACTGTTTCTTTACCGATAAAAGAACATGATCGATTAGGCCTTTTCATACTCGGCAGTCAAATATACGATGCCTACCAACAGGGGTTTTCTATACACCTTTTAAATTATTTAAAAGATGTCTTCGTTCTTCGAATCAATACATTACTTCAATTAATGTCGTCAGAAGAAGACTAGTTATATAACCAGCTTATTCATTCTCTCCCTCTAGTGACATTAACACTATCTTTTTTATTCTGAGAAATGTTTCACACAAAAAACAGGAAAAAAATCATTTTTCCTGTAGTTAAACAAAAATCTAGAACTATAATAATTTCATGTTACAGAATATTTTCTCAAAACCTGTAGAACTGAACATCGGTGAAAAACTCATCACCTTTAAATCTATGGAAGATTTCGAATTTGCGATGAACGCGCGTTCTATGCTGCCGCAAAGCAGAGTTAGCGAGGCAATAAACGCAACAGCAAATGAATTAAACATGGAATCGAATACCATTGATATTGCAATTGAACAAATTGCTGAATTAATCAAACAGTCAAAAGAAAGCGAAGTTACACAGAAACTAAAGTCTGTAAACCCGGTAATCTTTTCTAATGATAATAACTGGCGTGATATTTTTTTCGCTTTGAAAAAACACCGTTCTGCTGAATCCAGTCAATACAAACTCATTGCTTTAAAAGCTTATTTACAATACCTGAAACACAGAAAAGAAACGATTCAATCGATGAAAAAACGATTGGATAAACTCGATGAAAAACAGAATAATGCTGAACCTGTTCAATTCAGAACTGGTGAGTTAGATATTGATGACAATTTTGACTCTAACGTACTTGCCAAAGAGCTTGGATTAAAAAGCATGCCTACTGGTGAGTATGTGAATATCAAAGTTGAAAAAGGTGATGAGATTTCTCTGCTACTGGCAAATTACCAATGTAAGCTAATTATTCGAGACGGAATTAAATTCGTTGATAGCGATAATGTCAGTTATCCAATAACGACAGGTATGAATAAAGTCGGTAGAGGACGCGAGTGCTCTGTCAGATTTAACGATACAGTACAACGTATTTCAAGACTTCACCTTATTATTATTAATCATGATAATAAAAAACTGGAATTATCAGACGTCTCTACTTACGGTAGTTTCTATTTGAAAAAACAGACTAAAGATTAAGTTTTCCTTGACCTTAGTCTCAGACTTACTCTCATATAAGCTCTAACGCCTAACCATTAGAGAAATCCACATTTAGATTGATTACTTGTTTTCTAGCTGCAATAAAATTTTATCCAGCTTTGCATTTAATTGCTGAATTTCTAAATTTTCTTTCTCTTCGTCATCACCATCTTTTAAAGTTTGCATTGAATCGACAATGATTCCGATAAAAAGATTTAGAACAGCAAAACTGGTAATAATGATAAACGGTAAAAAAAACAACCATGCCCATGGGTAAAATTCCATTGTCGGTCTGACAATTCCCATGGACCAGCTTTCCAAGGTCATTACTTGAAACAAGGTATAAGCTGATGCGCCAACAGAACCAAACCATTCCTGCATCTGTGGATCAGGATGTTGTCCAAACAACTTGGTTACCATCACTGCCGCGACATAAAATAATAGTATTAACACGCTAATAACGGATGCCATCCCCGGAATTGAATGGCCGATAGCCGCGATCACTTTGCGCATCTGCGGTACAACGGAAAGCAAGCGTAAAACCCTTAGTATTCGTAAAGCGCGTAATATAGCAAATGGCCCAACTGCTGGTACCCAGGCGATCGTAACAATAATAAAATCAAAATTATTCCAGCCTGATTTGAAAAAGCTCAGTCTGTAAGCATAGAATTTTAAAAGTAATTCGATGGTAAAGACAATAAGGATCGTTTTATCTATAAAATATAAAACATCTCTGTAATCAGCCATGATGGCCTGATTTGTTTCCATACCCAGTGTTATCGCATTAATAACAATCAACGCCGTGATAAAATAAACAAAGCTATTGCCCTCGACTAACAAGGCAATTTTTAATCGCTTATCAGAAAGTTGATTTAGACTTTTCGTATCTTCCATTTTTAATAAATCAGTTATTATTTAAAAATGTATTTTGCCACATAATAAAAAAAGCAGACATATAAAATGCCTGCTTTTTCTTATCGCTATAACCAATCTATTCACTACTATTAAAAGCCATTAACACATGCAGCAAGCTTGTAAAGAGATTGTAGATTGACACGAACAATGTCACTGTTGCCAGTATGTAATTTCGTTCGCCTCCATGAATAATGTTACTGGTTTCATAAAGAATTAAACCAGACATTAACAGCATAAATATCACCGAGACTGATAATGATAAGGCTGGAATATTTAAAAACACAGAAGCGAGTCCGGCAACAAATGCAACGAGAATACCGACTGTTAATGTGGTGCCCCAACTACTAAAATCCTTCTTAGTAGTCAGAGCATAAGCTGTCAGCGATAAAAATGTAGCGGCAGTCAATCCCATTGATAACATCACAATCTGTCCGCCGTTCGCCATCGCCAAAACCGAATTAATAATAGGCCCCATGGTAAGTCCCATAAAACCAGTCAAGGCGAAAACCATGGCAACGCCCCATGCACTGTTTTTAAGTTGATGTATACCAAACAAAAGACCGAAATAAACAGCCAGAGTAATTAATAGTCCTGGATGCCCAATATTCAAACTCATTGAAACACCTGCTGTTAGCGCACTAAATAACAATGTTGCAGACAACAGCATGTAAGTATTGCGCAAAGTACTCATTTGCTCAGCACTTGTTATCTGCTTAGGCAAATAACGCTGTTTCACTACAGTACTCATACTTATCTTCTCCTAAATATTAATTGATACGTTTCTAAGCAGGATTCTATTTATTAACTAAATAGAGGTAACTTATTAAGCCACTTCCTGAGGCAACTCAGTTAGGCGGAATTTTTCTCGCTTAAACTGTCTTTTTCTGCCCAGATGACGAATCATTGCCCGATGCAATTTATTGCTACAGTATTGTATTGAGTCATACATATCTGTCTCCGTCACATGCACCGCAATTGATTTTGCGTTAAACAATTTGACTACAATCATGCAGCGCTTATCGACACCGCCTTTATTAGAACCATTGATATCCATTAGTGTCACATCTACACGGTCAATCAATTCGCTATGACGCGTTAAGATAAACCGCAAATGGTCTTTTACTGATGCTTCTAACGCTGACGTAAGAGAAAAACTTTTTGCTCTAATATTTAAGTTCATTTTCATCACCTTTCATATCGTTGTTATTGACGTGACTTTAAAGCAATAGACAACTTCGTAAAATTCGTTTATTTTTTATATTATTATTCGTATTTTTCGATGCATTAATAAGATGGCAAACTCTATAAACTACAAACATTTACAATATTTCTGGACAGTAGCTAAAGAAGGCAGCATAGCTTCAGCAAGTGAAACTTTGCACTTAACACCGCAAACAATCAGCGGTCAATTGACAATGCTGGAAGAATCTATCGGTGATAAATTATTTCAACGCCAAGGTCGGGGGCTTTCATTAACTGAAAAAGGCAGATTGGTTTACCGCTATGCCGATGAAATATTTAGCTTAGGCAAAGAATTACAAGATGTAATTCGAGGAGCATCACCGAAAGGTCGTCTGGAGTTTGTTGTAGGCATTCTCGATTGCATACCAAAAACAATTGCCTATAAATTATTAGAACCCGCTTTGGAATCACACCATGATATAAGTATTACTTGTAAAGAAGGTTCGCTTGATCAAATTCTAAGTGATCTGGCTGTACAAAAGATCGATATGGTATTAGCCGATATGCCACTTAGCTCCTCGTTTAAAATAAAAGCCTATAACCATTTCCTTGGAGAAAGTGGTATCACATTTTTTGCTAAATCGGATGTGATGACAAAATATAAAAAACATTTCCCGCAATCACTTCATAATGCACCATTATTGATACCCACCGAAAATAGCACCATCCGACGTGCAATCGATCAATGGTTTAATGAGCTAGATATTTATCCTGAGATTAAAGGTGAGTTTGATGATAGTGCTTTATTGAAGGCTTTTGCTAAAGCCGGAAAAGGTATTTTTTTTATGCCGACAGCCATTGAAAAAGAACTATGTGAACAATTAGATGTAAAAATAATTGGACGTGCAGAAAGAGTTAAAGAGCAATTTTATGCTATATCGACAGAAAGAAAAATAAAACACCCTGCAATTGCATCAATTTGTAACACAGCTAAATTAAAGTTCGAATAGAAGTTTTCTAAAGATCGAACGTCACTTCACCGGTCGACAATTCATGGTAACCACCAATTAGGTCAATTTCTTTATTGTCCAACATTTCTTTAAGAATAGGACTTCTTTCAACAATATCCTTCATAACACGTTTAACATTAACTTTGGTCACTTGTTCTACAAACGTTGGATTATCAGCATTTCTATCATCAGTAATTGATTTCTCATCATCAATAGCCGGTTTTATTTTTGCCAGTAATGCGCTTAAGTTACCCATCTCGACATGATTGCAGGCACCCATTACAGCACCGCATTTACTGTGCCCTAACACAACGATAACTTTTGAACCAGCTACCTTACAAGCAAACTCCATACTGCCAAGAATATCTTCATTAATAATATTTCCAGCAATACGCACGCTAAAGATATCACCCAGACCTTGGTCAAATATCAACTCAGCAGAGGTTCTTGAGTCAATACAACTTAAAACGACAGCAAAAGGATATTGTCCTTTGGCCGTTTCTTCTGCTTGCTCTAGTAAATTACGCTTTGCTTGTACGTTATTAATAAAGCGTTTATTGCCCTGTTTTAAGAAATCTAGTGCCATTTTCGGCGTTATTTCTTGCTGCATTTGTTTTGTAATCGGTTTCATCTTTTCTTCTTTTTATTTTAAAATTTGAACGTATTCTACGCTTATTTTTTACACGACTAAATACACAAAGCCAATGTTAAGAAACAGGCGTTGATTTTAAAGAATGCCTAATACTTTGCGATTAATATTTTTTCGGCACAAACGTCTGCGTATGCATTGCCGAGCGTTTATAACTCTTGCCTTCTTTTAGCGGTGGTATTTTAGGAATTTTAGGTTTTAGATCTTTATAAGGAATCAAACTTAATAAATGAGAAATACAGTTTAATCGAGCACGTTTTTTATCATCGGAAGGCACAACATACCAAGGCGCCTGCGGAATATCTGTATTGAAAAACATATCGTCTTTACACTTGGAATATTCCATCCAGCGTGATCGAGACTCCATATCCATCGGACTTAGTTTCCAAAACTTATGCCGCTCTTCCGCGCGTGCTTTAAAGCGTCGCTCTTGTTCAACATTGCTCACAGAAAACCAATACTTGATGAGGATAATTCCTGAACGCACCAAAGAACATTCGAATTCCGGACAAAACCGCAAAAATTCCTTGTATTCAGCATCTGTACAAAACCCCATCACTCTTTCAACACCGGCACGGTTATACCAACTTCGATCAAATAATGCGATCTCACCGGCTGCCGGTAAATGTGCAATATAACGTTGAAAATACCATTGTGTTTTTTCTCTTTCCGTTGGCGCAGGTAGAGCAACAATATTACAAATACGAGGGTTCATATGCTGCATAATGCGCTTAATAACGCCACCCTTTCCGGCTGCATCACGACCTTCAAAAACAACGACAACTCTCAGTCCTTTTTCTTTAACCCATTCCTGTAATTTGACCAGTTCAACCTGTAATCGAAACAATTCTTTCTCATAAAAATCTTTCGATAACTTTTCTTCCTTTACGCCACGTAGCCTGGGATCGTCTTCATGATAAGCATCGACTAAATTAGTCTGCTCTTGCTTTGGTTTACTTGTTTTTTTTCTAATCGTTGTTTTCTTTTTTGTTATTGTCTTTTTCTTCGCCATTGCTCAATTCCTGTGATTTACAAAGATGAATTGTTATCTTCCATCTAAGTATAGACATAAATGAGATATCTGGATTTGATCCAGAACAAATAGAAAGATATTTTTATAATACCAAGGTGAAGAGAAAGAAACGCGCTGCTAATTAGACGCTGTCAAATAACCGCTGAAATAAAAATAAATCATTCCAATAATAAAAAGTAAATAAAGCAGAAAAAACAATGAAGCAAAGATTTTGCCGACTAGTGCCTCAGAATTAAGAAAACACTTAATACTGCTAAAAGTACTAACCACTAAAAAAACAAAAGATACAGAAAATATAATAACTAACTGGCGATACGTTTCATCGCTATCAATAGTTTCGGGCAGGCTAAAATCAATATAAGGCGTAATATTCATTAACACCATCGGCAGCGCAGTAATAACCCAATAAATTGCATCTGTATTACTGTTGACTTGT
>JBMZNW010000055.1:0-10101 GCA_049619915.1 Gammaproteobacteria bacterium | reverse complement strand
AACATTTACCACTACAGCAAGCAGCAACATGTCTGATATGTTTTTATCAGTCAATCCAAATCAATTATTCGTTATGAATATTGCTGCACTGGTAATTTTTCCATTATTAACTGAGATATTATTAAATGATATCGCTGCGACGATTGCTGTATTCGTTATTATCTTGTTTCTGCCATCTATTGCTTATCGACAGATGCGTAAACAACGTTTAAGGCGTTTCGAACAACAACTTCCAGATGGCTTGGCAATGATTGCCGGTGCTATGCGTGCAGGTGCCAGCTTAAATATAGCGCTGGAAAGTCTGGTTAAAGAACAGCCTGCACCACTTTCTCAAGAGTTTGAATTATTTTTAAAAGAACAACGCTTGGGTGTTGATTTTGAAGTTTCTCTAAAAAAAATGGAAGAACGCATACCTTTACAAGATTTTAATATGTTAGTGACAGCATTGCTGATCAACCGTGAAGTAGGCGGAAATCTGGCGGAGACCATGGAAACGTTAGGAGAAACGCTACGACGCAAAGCTATGATGGAAGGTAAGATTCAAAGTTTAACTGCTCAAGGTAAGTTGCAGGGAATTGTTATGACAGGTTTGCCTGTATTGCTTGGTGTATTATTAAACTTCATGGAACCAGACGCTATGAGCAAACTATGGACAACAACCATCGGTTGGGTTGTACTCGCCATTATCATTGTCATGGAAATTCTTGGTTATTTCATGATTAGCAAAATCACAAGTATTGATGTTTAATAATCATGGAAACTATTTTTTATAACGGCACACTTATCGCTTTCGCAGTTTCAGCAATCCTGATCATATTATTGATTGGTACGCTTTATTCCATGGTAGCCCAGGAAGATAGACAGTACATGGATCCACTTTCCTGGAAGCTAAAAATCATTTGGCCTTTAATACAAATTATTGCTAACTTTTTTGTCATCTTTCTGCCTTACGAATTATTAGAAGAAACAGATAAAAAAATTACCCACTCAGGTGTCAGTTATCTACTGAATGCAGAGCAGTTTATCGCTCTAAGAATATTGTCCGCAATCATTGCGCCCTTTTTTGCACTTTTTGTTATGGTGGCTTTGGAAAATTATCAACCCATCTGGCTAGTTATTATGCCTTTACTTGGTTTTATGTTTCCAAGCATCTGGCTTTCAGATACGCGTAAAAAAAGAGACAATGCCGTTATCAGAACGTTGCCAGTGTATCTCGACTTCATCACGATGTGTGTCGAAGGCGGGCTGAATTTACAAGGTGCTTTAGGACAAGCAATGGAGAAAGCACCAGCCGGACCATTAAAGAATGAGTTTTCCGTTGTTTTACGTGATCTACGTGCGGGCTTATCGCGTGCTGACGCCTTAAGAAGAATGGCTGAACGCCTTGATATTCAGGAAATCACAAGTTTTGTTAGCTCCATTATTCAGGCTGAAAAAATGGGTGCTTCGTTAGGTACAGTATTAAGGGTGCAATCTGACCAACGTCGTAATGAGCGATTTCAACGTGCTGAAAAACTAGCTATGGAAGCGCCAATTAAGCTGGTCGGCCCACTTATCATGTTTATATTCCCCGTTACATTTATCGTACTTGGCTTCCCGATAGTAATGAAGTTTTTTGGCGAAGGGATGTTATGAGATATGGTTATCTAACCAACGAAGAAAATGAACGTGTTGTTGCTAAAGTTTCCAAAACCAGTAACTTTTTCGAACGTATGCTTGGACTACTGGCAATTGCAAAGCTGAATGACAATGAAGGCTTATTGATTTCACCTTGTTCTTCTGTACATACCTTTGGTATGCGATACGCAATCGATCTTATTTTTATTGATAAACACTGGACTATCGTTAAAACCGTCAAATCTCTTAAACCGTGGCGACTATCAGCATCGAATAAAGCCAGTATGGTATTAGAGATAACAGCAAATAATTTAGAACAAAACAAACTATCAGTCGGACAAAAGCTGGAATGGCATGATGAACCTGAATAAAAAAATTACTACTTTATTAATTATTTTTTTTACCTTAAACCTAACAGGCTGTACTCAAAGCGGCGTAAAACAGAAAGAGACTATTCCTATTGCAACAACTGAAACGGAACTTGATTTAAGAGAAATAAAGTTGCGAGCTGATACGGCTTATGAAAATGACGACTTGGAAACGAGTGCCAAGGATTATGAAATATTAATTAAAGAAATGCCGCAGGAAGCTTCGCATTGGTTCAGACTTGCCAACATCTATGTTCGAACTAACCGACCGCAACTTGCAATTCAATTATACCGCGAAGCAGTTATACGTGATCCAGAGTTTTCCAAAGCCTGGTATAACTTAAGCATCATACAACTAAAGCAAACAGCCTATAGCCTTACTGAAATGTTGGCCTATACTAAAGAAGATGACCCTCTTCATATAAAAGCAAAGTCCATGCTTGAAGGTATAGAATCCATTATTAAAGTCGACTAAAACCATGAAACTGTACAGGCCATTAAGGAAAAGTTTTAAAGCACAGGCCATGGTCGAGTTTCTTATTGTATTGCCTGTCATGTTGTTATTAGTGATGGGTATCTTGCAATTCTCATTCATTTATCAGGCTAAGATAAGTCTCAACTACGCTACTTTTCAAACTGTGCGCACTGGCACGTTGAATAACGCGAGTGTTGAAGCAATGCAAAGTGCATTTGCCAGTAATATGGCACCACTCTATACAACAAGTTACCTTGAAATGGATAGCTCAGGTGATTGTTCAAGTAGCTTTGTCAATACCGATGCAGGACGTCAAGCACGAGTGGGTACCACACAAATTGTTGATTCAAATACTCGTGCTGTACTCGATGCAAATATTAATAATTTTGACTCGGACAGTGTACTTTGCGCTCGACGAATTGTTGAACAACAAATTGAAGATGGCTACGTCAATATTGCCATTGTCAATCCACATAGCGGTTCCTTTGATGATTATGGCGTAGAAGTCGATGTCGACGGCTCAACAGAAACACAAATACCGAATGATAATCTGATGTATCGCGATGCTAGCGTTGCAGGTGGCGGCGGTTCATCTCAGTCAATTCAGGATGCCAATTTGCTAAAAATTCATGTCGGTTATTGTTACGAATTAATTGTCCCGTTTGTTGATCGAATTATATGGGCAATGCAACGATATGGGCCAGGTTCTGCACCTGACTCGGAAGTTGCTTATGGCCGTTATTGGGCAGATCCTGATGCACCGCCACCGGGGTTCTTCGGACCGCCAGCAAGCGGTTCCTTTGCCGAAAGCTGTATAACAAACCCTACAGATAGCGATCGTTACAGTATTGTCTTGTACTCGCAAGGCATTATGAGAATGCAGTCTGCGGCAACGCAATGCAAAATGTTGGACCCAAGTGACCCTTTAGGCTGTTTCGACTAGCACTGTTATGAGCATTTTTATAAAATAATCTTCCATGCCTGAAATGACAAAACCAACGACACAGCAAGCTCCACAACATACTCCCGTCATGCAGCAATTTCTTGGCTTTAAGGCTGAGTATCCTGATATGTTGTTGTTTTTTCGCATGGGTGATTTCTACGAACTTTTCTATGATGATGCCAAAAAAGCGGCGCGTTTATTAAACATCACTCTGACCAAACGCGGTAAGTCCGGTGGCAATGCTATACCTATGGCTGGCGTGCCTTTTCATGCTGTCGATAATTATCTGGCTAAATTAATTTCTCTCGGTGAGTCGGTTGTTATCTGCGAACAGATTGGTGATCCGGCTTTATGTAAAGGTCCGGTAGAACGTAAAGTCGTCCGTATTATTACGCCAGGTACAATCACTGAAGATGTTTTATTAAATGAACGTGTTTCAAACATCTTATTGGCTATTTATAAAACAAAAAATAAACTCGGCCTTGCCAGTGTTGAACTAAGTAGTGGTCAAGTTTCTCTTTCAGAAATCGAACCGGATACTTCGCTGGAAGATATTATTGAACAGTATCAACCGGCAGAAGTATTAATCAGCGAATCGTCTCAGCAATCAATAGAAAATATAAATAAGCTTACGTTTACCAAACGCCCTGACTGGCACTTTAATCTGAAATCAGCTGAAACTATCATTAAACAACAATATAAAGTTAAAGACTTAAATGGTTTTGGTTGTCAGAACATGCAAGAAAGTGTTTGTGCTTTGGGGTGTCTAATTCAATATCTCAATGACACACAAAAAACTACGCTGACACATTTACAAACACCTAAAGTCAATATTGCAAATGACATTGTACAAATAGATGCGGTATCGCGACGCAATCTGGAACTGGAAACAGGTTTAGTTGAAGGTAAATCTCATACTTTATTAAATGTCATTGATAATACATCGACGGTTATGGGCGGGCGCTTATTGCGTCGCTGGTTACAACAACCGATTCGTGATCATAAAAAATTACAGTTACGTTATGATGCTGTTGAGAAGTTAATACATAATCATTGTCATAGTGATTTTCATGAAACTATGCGTGGTATTTGTGACATCGAACGTATCATGTCGCGCATTGCTTTAAAATCAGCCAGACCAAGAGATCTAATACAACTTAGAAATAGTCTCGACTTATTGCCTGCAATAAAAAAGCAACTGGATAAAATTGATAGTCCAAGATTAATCAATTTATCAGACGATATTCATCTCTTTCCTGAGTTATGCGATACATTAAACCGTGCGTTAATTGACGAACCACCTGTAGTCATTCGTGATGGTGGCGTTATTGCCGATGGTTACGACGCTGAGCTGGATGAATTAAGACAGCTGAGTAATGATGCTGGGCAGTTTTTAATTGATCTGGAAGAACAGGAAAAACAACGTACTGGTATACAAGGATTAAAAGTCGGCTATAACCGTGTACATGGTTATTATATTGAAATCAGTCGACTCCATTCTGCAAACGTACCTGATAATTACACTCGCCGCCAAACTTTAAAAGCAGCAGAACGTTTTATCACGCCAGAATTAAAAGACTTTGAAAATAAAATCCTCAGTGCCAAAGACAAAGCACTGGCACGCGAAAAACAACTTTACGATAAGTTACTCGATATCATTGCTGAATATTTACCCGAGCTACAACGTTGTGCTTCGGCTTTATCTGAATTTGATATTTATCTTTGCTTCGCAGAAATAGCTGAAACATTAAACTTTAATGCGCCGATATTAACGGACGAAAGAAAGCTTTGTATAGAAGCAGGCAGACATCCTGTTGTTGAACAAATCCAAGCCGAACCGTTTATAGCTAATGATTTATCACTGAATGAAGCACAACAGATGTTAATCATTACAGGGCCTAATATGGGTGGTAAATCAACCTATATGCGACAAACAGCTTTAATCGTTTTACTCGCTCATATCGGTAGTTATGTTCCGGCAGAAAAAGCAATCATCGGCCCGATTGATCGTATCTTTACCCGCATTGGTGCGTCAGATGATCTTGCCAGCGGCCGTTCAACGTTTATGGTTGAAATGACAGAAACCGCGAACATCTTAAATAATGCGACCAATCAAAGTCTAGTGTTAATGGATGAAATAGGCAGAGGCACCAGTACTTATGATGGTCTCGCTCTCGCCTGGGCTTGCGCATCACAGCTAGCAAAAGTGACACAGGCCTATACACTGTTTGCAACGCATTATTTTGAACTAACCTCATTACCTGAACATGAAAACAATGTCATTAATGTTCATATGGGTGTTGTTGAACATGGCGATGAAATTGTCTTGTTACATTCAGTAAAACCGGGGCCAGCAAATCAAAGTTACGGCATTCAAGTTGCTTCTCTCGCCGGTATTCCAAAGAAAGTTATCAATGCAGCTAAACAACGTTTAAATGAAATAGAACAACAAAGCCTTATTGAAAGACCAGAAACAGCGCAAACAGATTTATTTAACGAAAGTGAGTCAGAAAATTTATTAATGCAAAAACTACGAGATATTGACCCAGACGCTACCAGTCCAAAACAGGCATTGGCATTATTGTATGAATTACGTGCCATGATGGATGAATAGTTTAAATTAAATACTTGCTAACGTTTTTTATAAATCATGCTAAACCTTTCTCGCTTAAAAGAACTGACGCTGTTTGAGTTTTATTATTCTTTAGCAAATTTAAAAAGTCTGGCCTTTATCATTCCCTACTTTCTATTCTGGTATATTGTGTTTGATAACGTCACACAACTTGCTGTTGAATGGATACATAGCGCGCAAGGATTATTTATTTCCAGTTATGTAACGGAAGACCAGTTATTAATTGAACGCTTGTTTGTTGATCGTTCTGCGACATTGTCACTTTATTTATTAATATCAACAACAATCACGCCTTTATTTATCTTTCTTGCTGCTAATAATCAATACTCCAGTGATGCGAGTCGTGGCGCATTTCGATTTATATTAACGCGCGCAACTCGCATAGAACTTTATTTATCAAGGATATTAGCGGTTGGCTTACTGGTATTTATTTGCCTGTTCATCACCTCTACTTGGGCATCAATACAAGCTTATATGAATAGCGAAGATGAAATACAGACCATTGCACTTTATGGTTTGCAGACGTTTGCTCTCATTTCTTTTTACAGCTTACCGTTTATTGTTTTTATGTCTTTTGTTTCGTCATTCACACGCACTGCGTTTGGTTGTTTATTTGCCGGCATGATGTTGTATGTATTACTCATACTCTTCAGTTTTTTATTAAAAGATGACTTTAGTTATTCCGCATATTTAATACCCAGTGGTATCAAGCAAACTCTTATCGATGTTAATACAGAAAACCTTTTGCTATCTATCGCGGCACTTTGTAGTTATGCACTTGTTTATTTTGGTCTTGGCTGGTTTATCTTTAAAAGGCGAGATATGTAAATGACCATATATATTCAATGTAAATCGTTAAATAAAAACTATAAAGGTATTAAAGCACTTAACGCTTTTGATCTTGAGCTTTCCATTAAACAAGCAACAGGCATTGTTGGCCCGAACGGTGCTGGCAAGTCGACTTTGTTTTCGATTCTATGCGGTTACATTAAACCCAGCTCTGGGGAAGTATTAGTCATGGGCGACAAACCTGATGCCATTAATAATAAAGGCAAGCTGGCCTTACTTCCGCAAGATACGGCGATGTATAACGGAATTGATGTCGCGACTCAATTACGACATTACGCACGTCTGCAAGGCTTAAATAAACAGGATGCAATAAAAGAAGTCGAACACGTTTTATCCCTGGTTCAAGGAAATAGTTTTGCTAAGCAATATCCTGAAACCTTAAGTTTTGGCCAACGCAAACGCATCATGCTGGCGCAATCATTAATCGCGCAGCCTGATTTAATTTTGATGGACGAACCAACATCGGGGCTTGATCCTGTCGCAGCAACCGAAGTACGTAACCTATTAAGACAATTACGTGAAAACTACAGCATTGTTATCAGCTCACATAACCTGGCTGAAATTGAAGATATCTGTAGTGATATCGTCATTATGAACAAAGGCAAAGTCATAACGCATAGCACTTTGGCTGAACTCACCAGAACAGAGCAATGTTTTAGTCTAGGGCTAGAAAAAGTTGCTGACCAGCACCTATCTGAAATTCTTAAAGAAATCAGCAATATAAGCAAAGTCGAAAACGATAAGAATGATATGAAATCGTGGCTAATTTATTACGAGAATGATTCGGCTGAGTCAGTTCAAATCAAAATACTATCTAAACTCAATGAACATAATATTGCTGTATCAGAACTGAAAAAAGGCAAGGCATTGGCTGATGAGATATCCGCTGTAATTAAGAATAATAATTAATTGCATCTATACAAAATAAATGTTTTCAGGGCTTTTATGCAGGAGCATGAACGAGTATGATGCCCTCCTTTTTCGAAATATGAATTATAGGTAAAAACTGATGCCATTTGTCGTTACTGAAAACTGTATCAAATGTAAATACACTGATTGCGTAGAAGTCTGTCCTGTCGACTGCTTCCACGAAGGTCCAAATTTTCTGGTTATTGATCCAGATGAATGTATTGATTGCACGCTATGCGAACCAGAATGCCCAGTCGAGGCTATTATGTCTGATGAAGATGTGCCAGAAGAAATGCAGGAATGCATTGCGTTAAATGAAGAATTATCAAGAGAATGGCCTGTTATTAATGAAATGAAACCAGCTCTAGAAGATGCCGATGAATGGAAAGATAAAACCGGCAAATTACAGTACCTAGAACGCTAATAACACTATCTCGGGGATAGATTCCTTCTATCCCCAATTAATATCCCCGCTTCAAATACAGTAAAAACCTCAAGAATCGCTCTTTTTCTGCCGATAAGCTGAGAAATCGGCAATATATTATTGGTTTTTTACCCAATAATAGCTGTCGTCTGATATTCCCGATAATTGGAACTGGATGAAGATGGTGAAATCGTTACCTGACTGGATACAACTGTTTAGTGATTGTGAAATCCCTGTGCTACATAAAAGTAAGCGCAAGATTTATGATCTTCAACAAGAAGAACAAGACATCACCATCACGGTATTAAGCGACATCGCCAGACAAGATCCGGGCTTTGCCATCACTTTATTACGCCATGTTGGACGCGCAAGTAAGCGTGAAATCACAACGGTTTATCACGCTATTTCTCTCATTAGCATCCCACTTGTTATCAAAATGTTGACGGACTTACCCGAGCTAGAAAAAACTGTCGATAAAAAACTGTATTCGAAGATGATTGATATCTATACCTATCAATACCATGTTGCCTGTTTGGCAAAAGACTGGTCAATACTGAGAAAAGAACAGGAACATAATGAAAATTTTACCGCCGCATTGAACCGTAGTTTTTTTATTTTTATGTTGTATCTAATTGAACCAATAACTGCAAAACAGGTAGAAAAAGCTTACTTCAGCGACCCTGATAACCATGCTGAGAATGAGAAAAAAATACTCGGCCACAGCGTTGATGAAATTTCAGAAGCCATTGCAAAACAGTGGAAACTACCTGAACTTATTCGTGAAAGTTATTCCGGCAAACACCATAATCCAAAAATTACCGGTAGCAGACTCGCTTCCGAACTTATGCACCAGATATTCAGTAATGAATCGGTTCAATACCCAGATAACTTAATAAAGCGCGTCGCTGAATATATACGCTTGCCTATAGATAAAGCACCGGGCGAAATAAACCGGGTTATTATCAACACCATCCGGCACAGTTATACCTACCTACCCTGCCAACCGCTATTAAGAATGATGATGTGTTATCCGGCATCCATTAAGAAACAGGCATCGAAAAAAGTCGAAACAAAAACTGAAAACACTGTTTTATCCGATTGCACCAAACTACTGCTCAGAAAAGACTTAAATAAATCACCGCGTGAGTTAATTGAAATTACAATGAAAGCCTTGCATGAAGGCATAGGCTTTTCACGCGTGATATTTATGCAGTTGAATAGAAAAGAAAACTGTCTTGATGCTAAGTTTCAATCACTGCAAGCGGGTCTATTAAAAATAAAACCACTGCAAATTTCACTGGAATTAAATAAGCTGTTTAGTCAGTTGATAAAGAAAGAACAGACTTTATCTATCAACCCAAAGAATCAGCATAAATTTATCGAATTACTGCCACCAAAATTAAGACCATTAAAAGCGAATGCAACAATCATTAGCAATTCATTTTATGCTAATAAAAAATGTATTGGTTGTTTTTTTGTTGACCATGGTAACGCGGAAAAACAGTTATCCAATTATGAACTACAAAGCTTTAATTCTGTTTGCAGCGCATTAAAAACAGCGTTAGAGTCGAGCTTAATAAAAAAATCTGTAAAGAAAGTTGCTTAAGAACTAAGCATCAAAAATGCATTCAAAGGATGTTATATGCGTTTTTCAAATTTATTTTTCTTCTGTTTTATTTTACTAAACTCTGCCCATGCCGAAGTTTATAAATGGATAGATGAAAATGGCAAAACAGTTTATGGAGACAAGCCCGTCTCAGAAAATGCAAACGTTGTAGAAATTAAGAAAAAACCTGCGCCTGACGAAACTTATCAGAAAAGAATAGAAAAACAGCAAAAACTGCTAGATGTAATGCAGGATGAACGTGCAGAGAAAATTGCAAC
>JBMZNW010000054.1:9923-10133 GCA_049619915.1 Gammaproteobacteria bacterium | reverse complement strand
GCAACGTTGTACTAAAGCAAAGCTATCAAACAAATCTTGTTTATCTGTTTCGGCATTCGCACATAATATTAATGCGCCTAATTTATTATCTGCTTTCTGATCAGCACTAATAACTTTAGTTTTATAGCCTTTACATTGTAACAAAACTCCTAACTTAACTGCTAAACCAGCACTATCTTTTATAATCCAAATTTCTTTATCTTTACTAAA